>DATHLL010000239.1:0-2706 GCA_035488195.1 Candidatus Elarobacter sp.
GCTGATCCGCTGGCAGCATCCGGAGCGCGGTCTGCTCGCGCCGGCCGAGTTCGTCCCGTTCGCCGAGGAGCACGGGATGCTCGGCGCAATCGGCGCCTGGGTGATGCGCGAGACGGTGCGCGCCTCGCGCCCGTGGCGCGACGCCGACCCCGCGTTCCGCGCGTGGTTCAACCTCTCCGCGCTGGAACTGGACGACCCGGCGCTGCTGCGCAAATTCAACGAGCTCGACGACGACCTGGACGGGATCGGGGTCGAGATCACCGAGTCGATCGCGATGCGCGACGTGCAGGCGACGATGCGGACCGTCGCGGCGCTGCGCGAGGCGGGGCTCGCGATCGCGCTCGACGACTTCGGGACCGGCTACTCGTCGTTCGCGCACCTCAAGCGGCTGCCGATCGACGTGGTGAAGATCGACCGCACGTTCACGGCGGGCGTCCCGGAGGATCCGCACGACGCGGCGATCGTCGAGGCGGTGATCGGGATCGCGACGCGCTACGGCTTCACGACGATCGCCGAGGGCGTCGAGACGATGCGGCAGGCGTCGTACCTGCGCTCCGCCGGCTGCTTCCACGCGCAGGGCTTCGCGTTCGCGCCGCCGCTGACCGAAGCGGCGTTCGCGGCGCACCTGGGCGCGCGCGAAACTCGGCGCGCCGCGGCGCGTACATGAGGGCATGAAGACCACGACGCAACGACCCTCCGCCCCGCGCCCCGTGCGCACGCTGGCGCGCCCCGTCGGCGCCGACGCCACCCCGTTCACCGGCTGGGGAGTCCGAGTCCCCGGAATCTGACCCGCCCCTGACGAACCGCGCGGCCTGATGGAAAAAGAAGGTTGGCGCGGCAGATACTACGAGGACTTCGAGGCCGGCGACGTCTACCGCCACCGCCTCGGGCGCACCGTGACGGAGACGGACAACACGCTCTTCACGATGCTGACGCTGAACACGAACCCGATCCACTTCGACGAGAACCTCGCCGCGAAGACGCCGTTCGGGAAGATCCTGGTCAACTCGTGCTTCACGCTCTCGCTCGCCGTCGGCTTGTCGGTCTCGGATCTGAGCGAGCACGTGATGGCGAACCTGCAGTGGAACGACGTGAAGCTGCCCAACCCGGTGTTCGTCGGCGACACGGTGTACGCGTCGAGCGAGATCCTCGGCAAGCGCGAGTCGAGCTCGCGCAAGGACGTCGGGATCGTCACCGCCCGCACGACGGGCGTCAACCAGCGCGGCGAGACGATCATCTCGTACGAGCGCACGTTCATGGTGTACAAGCGCGGCTGCGACCCGCGCGACACGATCCAGCCGCCCGCCTCGGCGTAGCGCGCGCGTGGACCGCGAGCGGCTGCGCGCAGACGTACGCGCGCTGTGCGAGCGCCTCGGCGGCGCCGCGTACTGGCGCGCGCTCGACCCGAAGCGCGAGTACCCGGAGGCGTTCGCGCGCGCGTTCACCGAGGCGCGCTACCTCGCCGCGCTGATCCCGCCGGAGTACGGCGGGCTCGGGCTCTCGCTCGGCGACACCTGCGTGATCGTCGAGGAGATCAACCACGCCGGCGGCAACGCGGGGACCGCGCACGCGCAGCTCTACACGATGGGGACGCTGCTGCGCTGGGGGAGCGAGGAGCAGAAGCGCGCGTGGCTGCCGCGGATCGCGAGCGGCGAGGTGCGGCTGCAGGCGTTCGGCGTGACCGAGCCGGTCGCCGGCGTCGACACGACGCGGATCGAGACGACCGCCGAGCGGCGCGGCGACGTCTACGTGATCAACGGCCGCAAGCGCTGGACCTCGCGGTTCCGGCACTCCGACGCGATGCTGCTGCTCGCGCGCACGGGTCCGGCGACGTCCGAGGATCGCGGCGCGGGGCTCTCGGTGTTCCTGGTCGACCTGCGCGCCGTGCGGCCGGGGGCGATTGAGGTGACGCCGATCCCGGTCTGGATGAACAACGAGACCAACGAGATCGCGCTCCGCGACCTCGAGGTTCCGGCGGCGAACCTGATCGGCGAGGAAGGGCGCGGCTTCCGCTACATCATCGACGGCTGGAACGCGGAGCGCATCCTGATCGCGGCGGAGTGCGTCGGCCACGGGCGCTTCCTCGTCGAACGTGCGGCCGCGTACGTGACGCAGCGCGAGGTGTTCGGCAAGCCGCTCGGCGCGAACCAGTCGATCCAGTTCCCGATCGCGCGCGCGCACGCCGCGCTCGAGGCGGCCGATCTGGTGCGCCGCGACGCGGCCGGCCGCTTCGACGGCGGCGAGCCGTGCGGCCCGCAGGCCAACACGGCGAAGCTGCTCGCGAGCGAAGCCTCCTGGCAAGCCGCGAACGCCGCGATCGACGCGCTCGGCGGCAACGGCTTCGCCGCCGACTACGACGTCGAGCGAATCGCGCGCGAGACCCGTCTCTACACCGTCGCCCCGCTCTCGAACAACCTGATCCTCGCCTACATCGGCAACAAAGTCCTCGGCATGCCGAGATCGACGTGACCCGCTCTCGCTCGCACGAGGGACGTTCGCTTCGCGCGCTGCCGTGGATCGCCGCGGGTGCGACGCTGGTGTTCCATCTCATCGCGAACCCGCACTACGGGTTCTTCCGGGACGAGCTGTACTTCATCATGTGCGGCTTCCGCTACATCATCAACGGCTGGAACGCGGAGCGCATCCTGATCGCGGCGGAGTGCGTCGGCCACGGGCGCTTCCTCGTCGAACGTGCGGCCGCGTACG
>DATHLL010000240.1:0-5185 GCA_035488195.1 Candidatus Elarobacter sp.
ACGCGGGAGCGGTCGCCGATCCAGCGCGCCGGCGGGATGCGCCACCAGCGCGCCATCGCGTCCAGCGGGACCGCGTACCCGGCGCGCTTTTTCGCGAAGGCCGGCCAGGCGTCTTCGAGCGGGTGCAGCGGGACGCCGAGCTCGCGCAGCGCGTGGTACGCCGTGACGAACTCGTCGTACTCGACGCCCGCCGCGTCGCTCGACGGCAAGTTGAAGAAGCCGCGGAAGTCGCGCACGAGGTGCGAGCCGAGGCGCAGCGTGATCTCCGCCTGCCCGCGATGGTCGATGTCGAGCGTCGTGATCAAGAGCGTCGACGCGTCGAGCAGCGCGCCGAGCGTTCCGACCCACGACTCGTCGTCGTGGCTCGAGCGAAAGTAGGTCAGGACCGGATAGGCGAGATGCGTCTCCAGCACCTCGGCGATCCAGCGCTGCGACTCGCGCAAGATCGTCCCGATGTCGTTCGACATCCCGAGCTTGAGATGGCGCACGACGAACTCCAATCCGCTCGGCGGCGCGCCGGTCCGCTCCGAGATCGTCACCACGAACGCCTCGCGCCGCTGGAACGCGCCGAACGTCTGGAACAAGTACGTGGCCACGATCGCGAACGTCGCCAGCCCGCCTCCCGCCGCGAAGAGCGCGAGCGCTCGGGTGTACCAGTGCAGCGGGACGACATCGCCGTAGCCGATCGTCAGCAGCGTCGTGCCGGCGAAGTAGATCGCGCCGCCGAGGTGCGGTTCCGGGCGCAGCCCCGCGCGCAGCGCCCAGAACAGCAGCCCGTAGCCGATCATCTGCGAGAGCACCCAGTAGAAGAGCAGCGTCACCAGCAGCGTCGGCGCGAACACCGCGAGCGTGTCCTCGCGGCGCTCGGCGTCCGCGATCCGCATCGCGCGGTCGCGCCACATCCGCCAGCCGTTTCGCGAGATCAGCGCGCTCGGGCGGAGCCGCCCGCCGACCGAGCGCGGGACGACGACCGAGATGAAGAGATCCGCGAGCGAAGAGACGACCAGAGCGGCACCGGCCAGCCCCGCCACGGCATTGAGGAACAGGCCCACGCCGCCTACGACCCGGCGCGGCGCCGAAGGGTTAAACGGCCGAGGTTAGAGGCCGGTCGCCGACGCCAGCCCGATGTAGCCGATATCGGTCGTCTGCCCTTTGCGGACGATCACCTGGCTGCTGTACGTCGAGTAGCCGGGCGAGCTGATCACGATCGTCTGCGTCCCGGTCGGGACGTTGTCCATCTTGAACCGGCCGCTGTCCGAGGTGGAGAGGCGCGTGACGACGATGCCGATCTGTACGGTCGCCGAGTTGATCGGCTGGGTCGGCGTCTTGGCGTCGACGATCGTCCCGACGACGCTCCCCGTGTCGGTGACCCCTTGCCCGTTCGGGTTCGGCGCGCATGCGGCCAGCACGGCACACAGACCGAGGACGGAGGCGCGCAACGCCGTTGTGGTGTAAAGTTTCAGGTCGTGTCTCCCTATGGTCCGGTCGCTATCTATCTCGCCGTCGCCTTCGTGGCCTCCCTCGGGTTCACGCTCTTGCCCGGTCTGCTGGCACGGAAGAAGCCGAATCCGGTGAAGGCGGAAGCCTACGAGTGCGGCGTCGAGCCGACCTCCGACGTCTCGGGCCGCTTCCCGGTGCGCTTCTACCTGATCGCGATGCTGTTCGTGATCTTCGACGTCGAAGCCGCGTCGTTCTATCCCTGGGCGGTGCAGATGCACGCCCTGCGCCTCTTCGGTCTGGCCGAGATGCTGATCTTCGTGATCGTGCTCGCGATCGGGTACGCGTACGTCTGGAAGAGAGGCGGTTTTCAGTGGCGCTAGGCGGGAACAGCGGCGGCGATTTTCTCCTGACGACGGTCGACGCGGTCGCGCGCTGGGCGCAGTCCTCGAGCGTCTGGCCGCTCACCATGGGGCTGGCCTGCTGCGCGATCGAGATGATGACCGCGACGGCGCCGGAGTACGACATGGCGCGCTTCGGCTCCGAGGTCTTCCGGGCGTCGCCGCGCCAGGCCGACCTGATGATCGTCTCGGGCCGCGTGGCGCAGAAGATGGCGCCGATCGTGAAGCGCCTCTACGACCAGATGGCCGACCCGAAGTGGGTGATCTCGATGGGCGCCTGCGCCTCGAGCGGCGGGGTCTTCGACAACTACGCGATCGTCCAGGGCGTCGACACGATCGTCCCGGTCGACGTCTACGTCCCGGGCTGCCCGCCGACGCCCGACGGCCTGCTCTACGCCGTGAACCTCATCCAGCAGCAGATCCGCCAAGGCGGCCGCGGCGGCGTCCTCGCCCGCGCCTAGGGAACACAGCATGCCGAGTCCACAAGCGCCGCCGGCCGGGGCGACCGCGCTCGACCCGACCGCCGTACGCCCCGAGATCGCCGACGCCCGCATCGTTCGCGTCACGCCCGCCGAGGTGCGCGCGACCCTCGAAGGCCTGAAGGCCGACGGCTTCACGATGCTGCTCGACGTCGGCGGCGTCGACTACCCGGGCCGCGAGCCGGCGCGCTTCGACGTCGTCTACCATCTGCTGCGGATGCCTACGGCGGTGAGTGGCGTCGCGCAGGTCGGCGCGCCCGAGCGCGTCCGCGTGCTGTGCGGCGTGAGCGAGCGCGCGCCGAGCGTCCCGTCGGTGAGCGCTCTGTGGCCGAGCGCCGACTGGGCCGAGCGTGAGATCTGGGACCTGTACGGGATCCGCTTCGAGGGCCACCCCGAGCTGCGCCGCATCCAGATGCCCGACGAGTGGGAAGGCCATCCGCTGCGCAAGGACTACCCGCTGCGCGGCCCCGCGCGCGAGCGCACGCCGCGCCCGTCGTTCGCGCTGAAGTCGAACGTCGCCGCAGGAACGCCGGCGTCGGGACGGACCGCCGCCGCGCTCCAGAAGCAGATCGCGCAGGCGCGCGGGCGCGACGAGTTCCACGGCGCCGACGATCCCGCCGCCGCGGCGCAGAGCGCGAAGCATCCCGGCGGCAGCGCGACCGCCGGCGAAGCGAAGACCGACGAGCTCGCGCAGCGCCCCGTGAACCTCAAGACGAAGGACGGCAACCCGCAGTGACGATGTCGAGCGTCGCCCCCGAAGCCGAAGCCGGCGGATACAGCGTCGACGTCGTCTCGCGCACCGGCAACAGCATGGTGCTCTCGATGGGGCCGCAGCACCCCTCGACGCACGGCGTGCTGCAGATCATCACCGAGATCGAAGGCGAGATCGTCACCAAGGCGTCGCCCGAGATCGGCTACCTGCACACCGGGATCGAGAAGAGCGCCGAAAATCTCTTCTGGTCGCAGGCGTCGACCGTCATCGAGCGGATGGACTACCTCTCGCCGCTCACCAACGCGCTGTGCTACTACCTCGCGGTCGAGAAGCTGCTCGGGATCGACAAGGAGATCCCGGTGCGCGCGCAACGGATTCGCGTGCTGGTCAGCGAGCTCTCGCGGATCGCCTCGCACTGCGTGTGGCTCGGAACCGGCGGGATCGACCTCGGCGCGCTGACCGGGTTCTTCTACGCGTTCGACGTCCGCGAGCGGATCCTCGACATGTTCGAGATGTCGGGCGGCGCGCGGATGCACCCGAACTACATCCGCGTCGGCGGCGTCGGCCAGGACCTGCCGGCGGGCTTCCTCGAGCGGCTCGACGCGTTCATCGCGATGTTCGAGCCGCGGATGCGCGACCTGCGCCGGCTGCTGCAGAAGAACCCGATCCTGCAAGACCGCATGATCGACGTCGGGATCATCTCGCCGGAGGACGCGGTCGCGTGGAGTCTCACGGGCCCGATCCTGCGCGCGACC
This sequence comes from Candidatus Elarobacter sp., assembly GCA_035488195.1. GTDB lineage: Bacteria > Vulcanimicrobiota > Vulcanimicrobiia > Vulcanimicrobiales > Vulcanimicrobiaceae > Vulcanimicrobium. The sequence continues at coordinate 3,785 of DATHLL010000240.1, forward strand.
GGCGTCGCGTACGACGTCCGCAAGGCGTTTCCGTACAGCGGCTACGAGGGCTACGAGTTCGACGTCCCCGTGCGGACCGAAGGCGATGCGTACGCGCGGTTCCTGGTGCGGCTCGACGAGATGGACGAGTCGATGCGGATCATTCGCCAAGTGCGCAAGCTGCTCGACGAGCCCGGCCCGTGGCAGATCCCCGACACGAAGTTCGCGCCGCCGCCGAAGGAGACGATCGCGCTCTCGATGGAGGCGCTGATCCACCACTTCAAGCTGGTCTCGGAGTCGTTCCGCGTCCCGCCCGGCGACGTCTACCAAGCCGTCGAAGGCCCGCGCGGCGAACTCGGCTACTACGTCGTCTCGAACGGCGACAACCGCCCGTGGCGCGTCCGCACCCGTCCGCCCTCGCTCTACAACCTGCAGGTGCTGAAGAAGATCGCGATCGGCGAGCTGATCGCCGACATGGTCGTGATGATCGGCTCCCTGGACCCGGTGTTCGGCGAAGTCGACCGCTGACCGCCGCGCGCACGGCCGCCGTGCGCCCGCCCCAACGTCATCCTGAGCCTCAACGTCATCCTGAGCCTCAACGTCATCCTGAGCCTGTCGAAGGATGATCCCCGGCAGCATCACGCGCCGGATACAACTGCATGATCGACGCGAAGCCGCCCGGCGCATGGCCCTGCGCAAGCAGCATCCGAAACAGCGTCGCGACCGTCTCGGTGACGGGCATCGGCGACTTCGTCATTCGCGCCATGTCGCCGATGATGTCCAGGTCTTTCAGGATGATCAACCCCGGCGTCCGGCGGAACCGCCCCGCGACCATGTCGTGCCCGTGGACGCGGCGGATCGCCGAGTCGGCCCAGCCGCCTTCGAGCGCGTCGACCAGCAGATCGGGATCGATCCCGCAGCGGCGCGCGTAGGCGATCACCTCCGCCCACATCCCGACGGTCGCCGCAACGACGGCTTGATTGCACGACTTCGCGATCTGCCCGCTCCCCACGCCCCCGATGCGCGTCACGTTGCCGGCGTAGGCGGCGATCCACGGCCGCACGCGCTCGCACTCGGCCTCGTCGCCGCCGAGAAACACCGACAGGGTCCCGGCTTCGGCGCCTTTCGCGCCGCCGGAGACGGGTGCGTCGACCCAGGCGACGCCCACCGAACGCAGCCGCCGCGAAGCGAGCCGCGTCGTCTCGGGATGGATCGTCGAGTGGTCGACGATCACGCTGCCGCGCTTCGCGCCTTCCACGACGCCGCGCGGGCCGAACACGACGTCCTCCACCGCGTCCCCGTCGGTCACGCACAGCAGCACGGCCTCGCACTGCGCGGCGAGCTCGGCCGGCGAAGCGGCCGCCGTCGCGCCCGCGTCGAGCGCGGGCTGCAGCCGCGAGGCCGTGCGACCCCACACGATCG
>DATHLL010000241.1:0-3431 GCA_035488195.1 Candidatus Elarobacter sp.
CCGCGGTCCTCGCCGCGGCCGGGCTCACGTTCGCCGACGTGGTGAAGACGACGATCTTCCTGATCGACATGAACGACTTCGCCGCGGTGAACGCGGTCTACGGCGAGTCGTTCGAGGACGGTCCGAAGCCGGCGCGCTCGACGGTCGCCGTCGCTGCGCTCCCGCGCGGCGCGCGCGTCGAGATCGAAGCGGTCGCTCAGCGCCGCTGACCCGACGAATCTGCGGCTTCCGTATCGTCGTACGTCAGGGGTTCTCACGCGGTCACATCGGGCGCCGCTGCATTGCGCGCACAACAGCGGATCGGCAACCGTCCGGTCGCCGAAACTTTGCACGCGCCGCGCGGTTCCTCATCACGATGCTTCAACTCATTCGCTTCCTCGTGACCTCTCGGAAAGCGATCGCCCGCCTTCCGGCAATGATCACCGATCCGGCGGGTCCCGCTCCGCCTGAAAGCCGGCGCCGCCTGTCTTGCGTTGCTCGTGCTCTCCCCGCTCAACATTCTTGGCGACATCCCGCTCCTCGGCATCGTGGACGATGCCGCCTTGCTAGCCCTTCTGGTGGGCTGGTTCGTTCGCAGCGCCGAACGGTACGTCGCGCACCCCCAGAGCGGCGAGATCGTACTGCCGTGAACGCGGGCGCCGCAGTATCGATGACTCGCGCGGGCTGATGGCTCCTAAGATAAGGTTCCTACGCGGTCACATCGGGCGCCGCTGCGTTGCGCGCACAACGCGGAACGTTCCGGCCGGGCCTTCGATCGTGAGGTCGCCGCCGAAGCGGAGACGCACCACGGTTTGGTTGCGCAGGTCGTAGTTGATGAACGTTCCGTCGAGGGTCCGGGCGAAGCGAAACTCCGGGAGCTGCGGCGCCGCATCAACCTCTTGGATGCACTCGTCATGCGACCAGGCGATACGCACGAGCAACGCGCCTTCGCTGCCGATGATGCAGACATACGAGTCGACACCGTTTCCGCCGGCGACCTCTCCGAGTGCGTCGACTGCCGTGATGGTTCCGGCGGTGTCGCGAACCCCGTCCCAAAAGGCGTGCTGGCGAGCTCGGACGTCGGGCGTGTCCTCGAGTTGCAGCGCCATCCACCGGCGGTAGTCGCCCGCGACTGCATCCGCGAGCGCCTGATGCTGCTTGGCATTCCGCTGCGCGGCGGTTGCGGCGTACTTCGGCGGTATGGCGCTGATCACCGAAAACGCCGGCCGATCGCGCGGCTGAACGAGCAGCCCGGTGCGGTCGGGAGCGACCCGGACGATGATACTGCTTCCGTAGTCGCCCGCGAAGCGCTCGAGGTGGTCGGAGTCGCAGTCGACCGGCGGCGGCAGCTCGGGGACCGGACCGAAGACGAATTGCTGCAGCGGGTGAACGATCGCCGACCCCGGCGTCGCTTGATTCGTGAACATCAGCACCACGACGTCTTCGTCGAGGTAGCGCCGGAAGTCGGCGAGGAAGACGCCGTTGGTGCCGTGGTGCGAAGCGACGGTCGTGTCGCGCGGCGTTTTCGAGATCGACCACCCGTACGCGTACGAGACCTCCTTCGTCATCGGGATGTTCGGGCGGAACAAGGCGGCGCGGCTCTCCTCGGAGAGGACCGATCCGTCGCGCAGCGCGCGGTGCCACCGGTGCAGATCGCGCAACGACGAGAGCAGCCCACCGCTGCCGCGGAGATTCCAATAGGGGCCGTCGCTCGCCCACAAGTGGTCGAGCGAGGTCCCCCAGTCGGCGCTTCCGTCGTATCCGTGCGCGACGCGCGTGCGGTCCCAATCGGGGAGCACGTATCCGGTTTCGTTCAAGCCGGCCGGCCGGAGTATTCGTTCGCGCAGCACCTGCTCGTAACTGCTGCCTTCGACGAGCTCGATGATCGCCGCGAGCAGCGTGTATCCGACGTTCGAGTAGTTGAACGCCGTGCCCGGAACGCTTCCCAGTTTGGATCCCATGATCGCTGCGATGAGCCCGTCGCGGGTAAGCGGATCGTAGTCGTGGCCAAAGGTGAAGCGCAAGCCGGCCGAGTGCGAGAGCAACTGGTGAACGGTGATCGCGCGCTTGTCCTCCGGAGCCTCCGGGAAGAACGTCGCCAGCGTGTCGGTGACGCGCAGTCGTCCGGCCTCTTGGAGTGCAAGGATCGTCGCCGCGGTGAACTGCTTCGTGATCGAGCCGGTATCGAAGATCGTCTCCGGGGTGATCGGCGACTCCGTCCGGCGATCGGCATAGCCCACGCCGCGCTCGTAGACGATGTCGGCCCCGCGGCCCACCAAAAAGGCGCCCGAGAACCCGAATGGCCCGATGCGCTCGGCATAGGCCTCGAGGCGCTCGGCAATGTCGTCCTGATGTACAAGTCTCACTGGTCGGCGATCCTTCGCTTTCCTACTCGGGTTCACTCATGTGCCCAGGTACCGGGCGCGCCTCACGCTCAAGCGCGATCCGCAGCGCGTCCGGCGCTGGGTTAAGTTCGCGTCAGGGCCGTTTCGTGACGGCGGGCTCGGTCAACGAATCCGGTGACCGAGCCCGCACTCGGCATCCCGTGCCAAGGACGACCGCTCTGAGCTCAACGCCCATCGCTCCGCCGGTTCCGGTTCTGACCTGCTTCGATGTTCGCGAGATCTCGGCGGCCGCGCTGGAATCGCTGACCGGCGATGAGCGCGCGCGGGCCGCCGCGATGCCGGAGTCACGGCGCCGTTGCTTCGTCGCCGCGCGAGCGGTGTTGCGGCGGCTTTTCGCCGAGCACGGCATCGATCCGTCGGTTCCGCTGCAGTACGGCGCGCACGGGAAGCCGCGGCTCCCCGGCGGCGCGGTGCTGCGCTTCAGCATCTCCCATACCGGCGAGACCGCGTGCGTCGCGACGAGCCTGGGCGCCGAGATCGGCGTCGACATCGAGCGCTGTGAGGGAGCGGACGACGCCGCGGCGCTGATGCGGCGTTTCTTCTCCGCTCGCGAGGCGGCCGCGCTCGACGCCCTCGGCCCCGCCGAGCGCGGACGGGCGTTCTACGAGACGTGGACGCGGCGCGAGGCGGTCTTGAAGGCGCTCGGGCTCGGGCTCGGCCCCGACGCCGAGTCGTTCGCCGTCAGCGTCCCGCCGGCGCCGCCCGCGCTCGCCGCGGCCGCCGACGCGCGTTTCGCGATACCCTTCGCGCTGCATCCGATCGCCGCGGGCGAGGGGATCGTCGGGACGCTGGCGATCGCCGCACCCGGCGCGCCGGCACCGGCCGTCATCGACGTCGCGAACCTCATGCTCAGTCCTCGGCGGTCGACGTGTCGCCGGGATCGAGGCCCAGTTCTCGAGCGCGCAGGAACCGTCGCATGATCTTCCCGCTGCGCGTCTTGGGGATCGCGGAGACGAAGTCGAGCGCGGCAGGCGCGGCGATCGGTCCGGCGCGTTGCGCGACCATCGCGATCAGCTCGGATCGGAGGGCGTCCGTCGGCGCGTAGCC
>DATHLL010000242.1:0-2360 GCA_035488195.1 Candidatus Elarobacter sp.
CGTACTTCGAGAACGTCGGGACGATCCCGGACGAATCGACGATCCCGGTCGCCGGCGCGGGCGGCGCGGGGATCGGACGGCTCGACGAGAGCTTCGCCGCGGCGCTGCGCGAAGGCGACGTCTTCCTGCTCGAAGGACGGACGCTGCGCGTGAAAGAGGTCGGTCCGCGCGGGCTGCGCGTCGAGCCGCACGCGGGGCGGCCGACGGTCCCGCAGTGGAGCTCGCATCTGAAGGGGATCCCGCACGAGCTCGCGCGCGAGATCGGCGTGCTGCGCGGCGGCGTCGCCGACGCGCTCCGCGCCGGCGGGCCGCAGCGCGCGCTCGCGTTCCTGCGGCACCGCTATGCGCTGGGCGGCGTCGAAGCGGCGCACGTCGTCCGCTACGTCGCGCAGCAGATCGCGCTGAGCGACGTGCCGCGCGAGGGCGCGCCGATCGTCGAGATCTACCGGATGGACGAGCGCCAGACCGCGGTCTTCCACACCGGCGCGGGACGGCGCGTGAACGAGACGCTCGCGCGCGTCGCCGGCGCGCGGCTGCACCGGCGGCTGCGGATCAACTCGACGCTGACCACCGACGACAACGGCTTCCTGGTCGCGCTGCCGCGCCGCAAGCACGTGCGCGACGACGTGTGGGCGTCGCTGCTCGCGCTCGACGGCTTCGACGACGACCTGCTCGCCGGACTGCGCTCGGGCTGGCTGCTGCGGCAGCAGTTCCGCTACGTGGCGAACACCGGGCTGTTGGTGCTGCGGCGCGCCGGCGGCCGCTCGATCCGTGGCGGCGCGCTGCGCTGGAACGCCTCGAAGATCTTCGACCGCCTGTGGGAGGCCGACCGCGAGTTTCCGCTCGTGCGCGAGACCGTCCGGGTGGTGACGCGCGAGCTGCTCGACGCGCCCGGCGCGCGCGCGTATCTCGCGTCGCTGCACGGCGAGCCGCGCGTGCTGCATCCGGCCGCTGCGACGCCGTTCACGTTCGGAATCGTGACCTCGTCGTTCGGCGACTCCGTCGTGATGGACGATCGCGCCAGCATGGTCGAGGCGCTGCACGAGCGCGTCCTCGCGATCCTCGGCGAACCGCGCGACGACGCGGAAGCGCCGCTGCGCGAGGCGGCGCCCGAGGCGAACGCACCGCCGGCTGCCGTGAACGGGCGCGCCGCCGCCCCGACGCAGATGCGGCTGCTGTGATGAAACCCGCGCCGGCGTGCGAGTCTTACGAGATCGCGCCCGGCGTCGTCGCGCTGCCGGGCGGGTTCGCGCTGCTGACGCATTCGCGCGCGCTGGTCTGCGCGGACGCGCACCTCGGCTACGAGGACGTCATGGGCGGCGGCGCGGCGCTGCCGCTGTGGAGCACGAACGAGATCGTCGCGTCGATCGCGCTCGCCGCGCGCCGCCACGGCGCGCGCGAGATCGTCTTCCTCGGCGACGCGATCCACGGCGCTGGGCTCAGCGAAGGCGCCGCGCGCACGGTCGCCGCGGCGCTCGGCGTGCTGCGCGCGCAGGCCGAAGTCACGGTCGTCGCGGGGAACCACGAAGGTCGCACGCGCGGCGTCGCGGTCCTCGGCGCGACCGTCGAGTCGTGCGAGCGCGACGGCTGGACGCTGGTGCACGGAGACCGCCCGCAGCCCGGCGCGCACCGCACGATGATCGGCCACCTCCACCCCTCGCTGCACCTCGGCGGCGACGTCAGCGCGCCGGCGTTCCTCGCATCGCCGGCGCTGGTCGTCGTCCCGGCGCTGACGCCGTACTCGCCCGGCCTCGACGTCACCGGGGACGCGTGCCTCGACGCGCTCGCGCCGTGGGGCGCCGTGCGCCGCGACCTGCACGTCGTCGCGGCGACCGCCGACCGCGTCTTCCCGTTCGGCACGCTCTCGGCGCTGCGGGGCGCGCTGCACCTCGGCGCCAACCGCGACCGCGCCGAACCGCTCGGGCGCCGCCGCCGGCTCCGTCCCGACCGCTAGCGCGCGCGGTCTAGCGGCCGAGATGCGCGAGCGCGATCAGCACCGCGGCGACCTGCGCCCCCGCGGCGATCCGCCCGTCGAGCGCCATCGCGCGCACCTCGTCGACCGGGACGAGGTCGACCTCGATCTCCTCGGTCACGTCGAGCGAGGGTTCGCGCGTCCGCACCGCGTCGCGCACGATGAAGAGATGAAAACGTCCGGTAGCGTTCGTTGGATCGGTGAGAAACGTGCGAACGTGTTGGGGCGCCGAGCCGGTGAAGCCCGTCTCTTCCGCGAGCTCGCGCTCCGCACACCGTTCCGGCGTCTCGTCTTCGTCGATCATCCCGGCCGGAAGCTCGGTCAGGATCTCGCGCGCACCGTGCTTGTACTGGCGAACGAGCAGAACGTTCTCGTCGGGGGTCAGCGC
>DATHLL010000243.1:0-5749 GCA_035488195.1 Candidatus Elarobacter sp.
GCCGACCGCGTGCGGCTCGCTGCAGCCGCACGTGAAGCCCGGCTCGATGGTCGTCGCCGACCAGATCGTCGACCGCACCACCGGCCGCAAGGACACGTTCTACGACGGCCCGGTCACGACGCACGTCTCGTTCGCCGATCCCTACTGCCCGCAGCTCCGCCCGATCGCGGTCGACGCGCTGAAGAGCCTCGACATCGACACGCACGACCACGGAACGATCGTCGTCATCCAAGGACCGCGCTTCTCGACGCGCGCCGAATCGAAGTGGTTCAGCTCGCTCGGGTGGGAGGTCATCAACATGACGAACTACCCGGAATCGTACCTCGCGCGCGAGCTGGAGATGTGCTACGTGAACATCTCGCTGATCACCGACTACGACGTCGGGCTCGAAGGGCAGCACGGGATCAAGCCGGTCTCGCACCACGAAGTGATCGAGGTCTTCACCCGCAACAACGAGCGCGTGAAGAACGCGATCTTCACGATCATCGAGAACATCCCGGCGGAACGGACGTGCTCGTGCGGGAGCGCGCTCGCGGGCGCGCGCGCGTAGGCGCGGCACGATGAAGCGCGCACCGCGCTGGGGGATCGACCTGGGCGTCTACGTCAAGGCGATCCCGCTGCTGGTGCGCAACCCGGCGATCGTCGTCGTTCCGCTACTGATGGCGGTCGTCGGCGTTTTGATCGGACTCGTCCTGACGCCGTCCGGTGGCGGACTCGTGGGCTCCGCAACCAGCGGGATCGGCGGGCTGATCGTCGTGCTGCTGCGGTTCTTCGGGGTTGGAACCGCCTGCATCATCGCCGACGAAGCGTGGCGGCGTGGCCGCGCGTCGTTCGACAACGGCTGGACCGAGGCGCGCCGTCGCGGCGGCGACATCCTCTACGCGTCGCTCGGAATCACGTTCCTGTTCTGGCTGCTCCAGTACGCGTCGACGTTGATCGGGCTGGTCGCGATCCTGCTCACGGCGGTCGCGGTCTACTTCCTCATCTGGGCGATCCCCGCCGCCGCCGTCGGCGGCATCCGCGGTGGAGACGCGATCCAAGTATCGATCGACCGCGTCCGTGCGAACCCGCTTCCCGCCGCGATCGCGGCCGTTGTCACCGTATTCGTCTTCTTCGCAGCCATACTCGGCTCGGCGGCGCTGATCGGAACCGTGATCGTCTACACCGGCGGCGGGCTGGTCGACCGGCTGATCGACGCGCTCGTGCAGGCGACCGCCGACAGCTACATCGCGCTGATCATCACCAAGACGTACACCGACGCCTCGTTCACCCGCGGGTGGTGAGTGGATTCGGCTTCGCCGAATCCTTCGCGTTCGGCCTTCGGCCGAGCCGCACGAATCATCGTGAAGACGGCGCTAGGGCCATGCGGACGAGGTCGGCGACGAGCGGCGGGCTGACGTTCGTGCGCGCGATCCGCTCGGCGTCGCCGATCGCGGCGAGCATCTTCGCGAACGCGGCCGGCTCGCGCGGCGGGAGCTCCTCGAGACGCGCGCGCTGATCGCGCGCGAGCAGCGGGACGCCGCCGCCGAGGCCGAGCGCGATCCAGTCGCGCGCGAGCGTCTTCACCGTCTCGAGCCCGGCTTCGAGCGACGGCCGCGTCGCCCACGCGCTCGCATCCGCCTCGCCGCCCTGCGCGGCCGCGAAGAACCACTCGACCGCGGCGTCGCGCGTCGCGCCCTCGCCTTCGTTCAGGTACGCGAGCGCGCGCGTCGCGCTGCCGTTCGCGACGCTCGCCGCGCGCAGCGCGTCGTCGCCGGTGAAGCCGTGCCGTTCGAGGACCGCGACGATCTCCGACTCGGCGAGCGGCGGAAACGTCACCTCGACCAGCCGCGAGCGGATCGTCGGCAGCACGCGTCCGACCGCGTTCGTCGTGACGATCAGCACGACGTCGGCCGGCGGCTCCTCGAAGAACTTCAGCAGCGCGTTCGCCGCTTCGCGGGTGAAGTCGGCGTCGCCGAGGACGAAGACGCGCCGTCCGCCGGCGTACGAGTGCATCGAGAGCTGGCGCACGAGATCGCGCGCGGTCGCCTCGTCGCTCTCGTGGAACCCGCCGCCGCCGTCACGGTCGCCGATCTTGAGCTGTCCTTCGGCGAAGTAGAAGTCGGGATGCGTCCCCGCGTCGAGCCGCGTGCAGCCGCTGCAGTGACCGCACCAGCCGAGCAGCGTCCGCTTCGGCGTGACGCACAGCAGCGAGCGCGCGAGCGCGCGCGCGAACGACTTCTTCCCGACGCCCTGCGGCCCGGTGAAGAGGTACCCGTGCGAGAGCGTCGCCGCGGTCAGGTGCTCGAAGAACGTGCGCGGCCCCGCGGCGCCCGCGACGTCGAAGATCCCGTCGATCACGAGAGCGCCGCATTCCGGCGGTGCGCGAGCTCGCCGAGCGCGAGGCTCGCCAGCAGCTCGGGCGGCCGCGTCCCGTCGAGGATGACGAAGCGGTTGGAGAAGCGCCGCGCCAATTCGAGATAACCGTCGCGGACGCGGGCGTGGAACGCAGCGTCCTCCCGCTCGAGCCGGTCGGCGCCGCCGCGCGCGCGGAGCCGCTCGCGCGAGACCTCGACCGGGACGTCGATCAGGAAGGTGAGGTTCGGCGCGATCCGGTGCGTCGCGGCGAGGCACAGCTCGAGGACCGCTTCGAGATCGAGGCCGCGGCCGTAGGCCTGGTAGGCGACGGTCGCGTCGAAGAACCGGTCGCACAGGACGATCGTCCGCTCTTTGAGGGCCGGCGCGATCACGTCCGCGACGAGCTGCGCGCGGGCCGCGTTGAGCAGCATCACCTCGGCGACCGGGTCGATGCTCAAGGCCGGGTCGAGGAAGACGGCGCGTAAAGAATCGCCCAGGGGCGTACCACCCGGTTCCCTGGTCACCAGGACGACATCGCCGCCGTTCCTAAGGTCTTCGGCCAGCGCTGCGATCAGCGTCGATTTCCCGGCGGCCTCGATGCCTTCGAAGGTGACCAGCACCCGCCGCTCTTCGCGATCGTACCGCGACGGCCATCGCGGAGGCAGGATGCTCAACGAGTTGGTGAGGCGGCTCGGCGCCGGCAAGGCGGATCGCCGGGCCGCGGAGCGCAGGCGCAAACGTTTTCCGATCGGGTGGCTGAAGGACGGCGCGCTGGTATCGGGACTGGGGCTGGAGATCAGCGAGAAGGGGGTCTTGTTCGCCTCGCGCGAGGCGCCGTCCGACGTGCACGTCGACGTCGCGATCGACCTGGGCGGCCGCCGCGTCCGCGCGCGCCTGAAGGTCGCGCGGCAGGGGACGATGAGCCGCGACGGCCACGACTGGGCGATCATCGCCGGCGTCTTCGAGGGGATCGCGGCCGACGACTGGGACGCCGTCGTGCGCTTCTGCAAGAACATCGCCGACCCGTCGAACAAGGCCGCGGAGGAGCTCAGCGCGCTCGGCGGCGAGGACGACGACGCGTACCGTCTGCTCCCGCTGAAGATCCAGCAGCGGGTCGTCGCCGAGCTGGTCGCCGCCGGCCGCCTCGCGCCGGGCAGCGACGCGAAGAACCCGCTGCTGCGCATGTCCTACGCGGGGAAGACGCGCCACGGCACGGCGCACCGCCTCGCGGTGACGAGCCGGCGCAACGAGGACGGCGAAGTGCTGCAGTTCGACTCGTTCGTGACGGTCGACGACGCGGGGAACGTCCAGCTCGAGCGCTAAGGGAGCATACCGATGGATCGCTATCGGGCGATCGCCGCGCGTTTCTCGCGGCGACGCCTCCTCACGATCGCCGTGTCGTTCGCGGGCGCGCTCGCGTTCGTCTTCCTAGGCGGCGACTTCACGTTCGAGGAGATGCGCAGCTCGGTGCTGGTCGCGCTCGCCGCGGTGCTGACGTTCCCGCTGACGCAGACGATCGCGCTGCGCCGCGCGCTCGCGCCGGTGCGCCGCGCGATCGCGACCGGCGAGGGCGATGCCGCCGCGATCGCGCTGAAGCTCCGCCGCCTCCCGCTCCCGTTCGCGATCTCCTGGCTGGTCGCGTTCTTCGCGATCGCCGGCGTCGCGTGCCTCGGCGGGAACGCGATCGCCGGACTGCCGCTGACGAAGAACCTCGGCGACACCGCGATGGGGGCGGTCCTGTGCTGGGCGATGTACGCGACGCTGCTGGGCTTGGCGTTCGAGCACGCGCTGGCGGACTTCGCCGCGCTCGCCGCCGAGTCGACCGGAGGCACGATCCCGCGGCCGCGCGTCTCGCTGGGCGGGATCGCGGGCCGCATCGCGGTGGTCATCGTCGTGACGGTCGGCTTCGTCACCGCGGTGACCGGCATCATCACGATGCACGGCGGGAACCGCTACGCCTTCGCGATCGCCGTCGCGGTGGTGGTGACGTACGGCGTCCTGGCGGCGATCGTCTTGGCCGAGTCGATCGCCGCGCCGCTCTCGCGGATCGCGCGCGCGCTCGACCGCGTCAGCGACGGCGATCTCGAAGCGCTGGCGGAGCTGCGTTCGCTGCCGCGCGTCCCCCACGAAGCCGGCGTCGTGCTGCACGCGCTCGGCGGAGCGGAACGCGCGCTGCGCGAGAAGTCGAGCGCGGCGACGCGCTTGGCGAACGGAGATCTCGCGACACGGATCGAGCCCTCCTCGTCCGGCGACTTCCTCGGCCGCGCGCTCGCGACGCTGCTCGTCTCGGTCCGCACCGTGCTCGGCGACGCGCGCCACGCCGCGCTCGCGCTCGACGGCGCGTCTTCGCACGCCGACGCGAACGCCGGGCGGCTGCGCGCCGTCGCGACGGCGATCTCCGCCGACCTGCGGGCCGCCTCGACGAGCGTCGAACGCCTCGAACGCGCCACCGCGGACGCGGGCGCCGCGAGCATCGACGTCGCAAACGCGGTCGGCGCCGTCCGCACCTCCGCCGATTCGTTGGACGACACGGTCCGCGAGACCGCCGCCGCGCTCGAAGAGCTCGCGCGCTCGGTGGAACGCGGGGGCGAGATCGCCGGCTCGATCCGCGCGCTGGCGCACACGACCGCCGGTCTCGCCGGCGAAGGCGCGCAACGCCTCGACGAAGCGACGGCGTCCGGCGAACGCGCGGCCGGCGCGCTCTCGACGACGCTCGCAGGGATCGAAGCGCTCCACGAAGCCTCGGAACGCATCGGCGCGATCACCGAGACGATCCACGACATCTCGAGCCAGACGAACCTGCTCGCGCTGAACGCCGCGATCGAGGCTGCCCGCGCCGGCGAGCACGGCCGCGGCTTCGCCGTGGTGGCCGACGAGATTCGCATCCTCGCGGAACGCGCCGTGCTCGCCAACGCCGAGATCGCCGCCGTCGTCCGCGACGTGCAACGGCGCACCGGGAGCGCGGTCGCATCGACCCGCGAAGGCGACGCGGCGGCCCGCACCGCCCGCGACGCGACGAGCGCGGCCGCCCGCGCGCTCGAAGCGATCCGCACCGACGTGGGCGCGGTCGCGCACCAGCTCGACGAGGTCGGACGCGCCGGGGAAGAGCAGCGGAACACCACCGACGCCCTCGTGCGCGCAACCGCCGCCGTCCGCGAGCAGGCCGCGCGCAACCGCGACGTCGCCGCCGGCCTCGGCGCGCTCGCCGAACAGCTCGCCGCCGCGTCGACCGAAGGCACGTATGCCGCGAAGGAGACGCGTCAGCGCGCAGCCGCGCTGGTGCGCGCGGGAGAGACGGTCGCCTCGGAAGCCGCCGCACTCGCCGAGCTGACCGCCTCGCTGCGCGAAGCCTCGGCGACGCTGACGACCGCGATCTCGCGCTTTCGGGAGTCGCACGCCGATGCGCCGCAGC
>DATHLL010000244.1:0-4537 GCA_035488195.1 Candidatus Elarobacter sp.
GCGCCTGGTCGCGATGATCGCCGCGGTCCCCGGGATCGAGGACATCGCGCTCTCGACGAACGGCCTGCTCCTGGAGCAGCAAGCCCCCGCGCTCGCCGCAGCGGGCCTACGCCGCGTGAACGTCTCGCTCGACACGCTGCAGGACGACCGCTTCACCGCGATCGCGCGCCGTCCGGGGCTCGCGCGCGTCCTCGCCGGGATCGACGCCGCGCTCGCGCACGGCCTCGCGCCGGTGAAGGTCAACTGCGTGCTGATGCGCGGCACGAACGACGACGAGCTCGAAGCGTTCGCGCAGATGACGCGCGAGCGCGCGGTCCACGTCCGCTTCATCGAAGTGATGCCGGTCGAGGACAACGTCGATCTCCAGCGCACGGCGTGGATCTCCTCCGACGAGGTCCTCGAACGGCTCGGCGCGCTCGGCGATCTGACGCCGGTTCCGAACCCGCACGGCAACGGTCCCGCGCGCACGTTCGCCTACGCCGGCGCGCCCGGCACGGTCGGCGTCATCTCACCGCTCGCCCACGACTACTGCGAGCGCTGCAACCGCGTGCGGCTCTCCGCCGACGGCCGCCTCAAGCTGTGCCTCTTCGGCGACCATCTGATCGACCTGCGCACGCCGCTCCGCGGCGGCGGCGGCGAAGAGGCGATCGTCGCGCTCTTCCGCGGCGCGATGCACGTGAAGCCCGAGCGCCATCACCTCGAGCTCGGCGAGACGTCGAGCATGATGCGCGCCTTCAGCGAAATCGGCGGGTAGCGGCTTCGCCGCTACCCGATCGACTTTCGGAAGACGGCGAGCATTCGGCCCGCTTCGGGCATGATGCGGAACTCCTCGAAGCCCCACGACTTCGCTTGCGCGATCCCGCGGTTGTCGCCCATCTGCAGCAGGAACGTCAGCGTCTTCACGTTGCGCTTGCGCGCGATGTTCTGCACGTCGGTGATGAGCTGCGTCGCGACGCCGTGCGGCGCGTCGGTCCGCGTGCGCAGCGTCTCGACCATCGCGACGTCGATGCCGTTCGCCGCTTCCGAGTCGGCGTAGCCGGGCGGGAAGCGGAAGACGAGCTGCACCATCCCCAGCAGCCCGGACGCGTTCTCGGCGACCAGGATGAGCCGCCGGCCCGCCTGCTGCTCGGTGAGCCATTTCTGCACGCGCGGCAGCCACGGTTCGCCGCTCGGCGTTGGTCCGCCGACGACGCCGTCCGCGACGAGCCGGTCGGCGTCCCGCGGTAAAGCGTAGCGGATGAAGACCCGGCTCACGCGGTGCGTCTACGGAGAGCGGCGCGCGAACTCCCGTCGGAGCGTGAACCGGGCTGAATCTGGGTACCGTCCCAGCGCCGAGATGAGGAGCATCATGGATTCGAAGGCGTTTGCATTGCTCGCGGCCGGCGCGATCGCCGTCCTGGTCGCGGCCGGATGCACGAAGGGCAGCGACCAGTCGTCGAGCTCGACGACCACCACGACGACGACCGCCTCCACCGCGCCCGAAGCCGCCTCGACGAGCGGCTCGATGTCGAGCTCGATGACGATGGCCGCGAAAGGCGACGCCGCGCACGGCAAGCAGATCTTCGACGCCAACTGCGCGACCTGCCACGGCGCGGGCGGCGTCGGGGGCGGCGTCGGCCCCTCGCTCAAGAACGAGAAGAGCCGCAAGAACTTCGACCGGGCCGTGGCGTGGATCAAGAACCCGCAGCCGCCGATGCCCAAGCTCTACCCCTCGCCGCTCTCCGAGAAAGACGTCCAGGACGCCGCCGCCTACGTAGAGTCCCTCTAGTGGGTCCGCCTGACGGCGGACCCTTCGCGTTCGCGTTCGCGCTTCGCGCGATCCGCACGTCGCCGCAGTCCGAGGGGACCTAGCTAGCGCCGCAGTGAACGCCGCCCGGGTCGTGACCCGGGCGGTTTTCGCGTTCTCGAGGGACCTTCGCCTGAGCGATCACGCCGGGCTCGCCGCCGCGGCCCGCCACGGCGAAGTGGTCCCGGTTCACGTCGTCGACCCGGTCTCGGCGGCGCGGCTGCGCCGCTCGCCGCGCCGCGCCGCGTACTACTGCGCGGCGGTCCGCGCGCTCGACGCGGCGCTCCAGGCGCGCGGCAGCCGGCTGATCGTGCGGCGCGGGAACCCCGGCCAGGCGCTGCGGGCGCTGGCCCGCGCGGCGGGCGCCGGCGTGGTCGGCTGGAGCTGCGGCTACGACGCCAAGACGATCCGCCGCGACCGCGACCTGCAGTCGACACTCGAGGAGGCGGGGCTCCGCGCGCTCCCGGTCCACGACGCGCCGGCGGTCCCGCCCGAGGACTCGGCCGCCGGGCACACGCGCGGCGACGGCTACCGCGCGTTCGTCCCGTACCACGCGCGCTGGCGGACGCTGATCCCGGTCGAGGACGCCGGGACGGCGGAGTTCGCGCGGATCGAGATCGCGAGCGAACCGCTCCCGGTCCCCGAGGAGTTCGGCTCGCAGGCGGAACCCGGCGAAGCCGCCGGGGAAGACGCGGCGCGCGCGAAGCTGCGCGCGTTCCTCGCCGGCCCGGCGCTGCAGTACGGCGTCGCCCGCAACGTGCCGGCGGCCGGCGACACCTCGCGGCTCTCGGCCGCGCTCAGCTTCGGGACGATCGCCGCGCGCGAGGTCGTGCGCGCGACGTGCGAGCGGAGCGCCGACGCGTTCCTGCTGGTCGAGGAGCGGACGTCGCTCAAGCTGTTCCTGCGCTCGCTCGCGCAGCGCGATTTCTTCCTGCAGCTCGGGTGGTACACCGAGTCGCTCGCCGAGGAGCCGCTGCAGGCGAAGATGCGCGGCTTCGCGTTCGCGAAGACGCACCGCCACCTCGACACCTGGCGGAGCGGCCGCACCGGCTATCCGCTCATCGACGCCGGGATCCGCGAGCTGCGCGCGACGGGGTGGATGCACCCGCGCGTGCGCGCGATCGCGGCCTCGTTCCTGTGCTTCGACCTCGGGGTCGACTGGCGGGCCGGGCGGGACGAGTGGGACCACTACCTGACCGAGGACGATCCCGCGCTCGCCGCCGGCAACTGGCAGTGGATCGCCGGCGTCGGCGCCGACCTGGCCGCCTACCCCCGCATCTACAACCCGCTCAAGCAGGCGCGCCGGTTCGACCCCGCCGCCGCCTACGTCCGCCGCTGGATCCCCGAGCTGGCGAGCCTCTCCGACGCGGCGATCCTCGATCCGGAGGCCGGGCGCCGGGCGCCGCAGCTCGAGCTCGCGCTCTTCGGGCAGCACTCGTACCCCGCGCCGGTCCTCGATCACGAGGCCGCCGCCCGGGCGTTCCTCGAGCGCTACGCCCGCGAGGTGCGGGCCTCGGCGTAGCATCTCCTTAGCTCGGTTGTTAGCGCGGGCGCGCAGAACGGTGGCGACGGCCGTGACGAACGGTGTAGGGCTTGCGGGCCGCGATCCGCGCTAGTGGGGCCGGCGCGGGAATCCGCAGTACAGCGGCAATCTCGACGGCGTCTGCTGCCTCGACAAACAAAGGAATGGAATACCCATCGGACTGTGTTTTCGGCCCAGCGACCAAACCAACTGCGGTCAGGGCGGTGACGGTAGTCGACAACGCGTCGAGACTCCTCAGGTGCTTCCCGAGCAAACCGATACAAGCATGCGGCAGACACCCAGCACCAGCTTTCGATCGTTGGGTCTCCTCAGTATAGCAGCCTATCTTCACCGCCGCTTCGGTACCGCAAGTCCGTAGTTTATAGTCCGCTTCCACAAGCAGACAGGCCTGCCAGGCGGATTCTTGGCTTGTCTAGCAACTTATAACAGTTTTTTACGTGGTGCAGGTAATGGTTGCATATACGGCACCACGTATGATACCATTCTGGCATGACTGCCTTCACTCAGCGGTGCCCCGACGATCTGCACGCGGCTATGCGCGCATTTCTAAACGAGCGCTCCTGGCTGAATCAAAATGAATTCGTCAACGGAGCAATATCTGCCATGATCGGTTTCCCTGAATACCGCATAGACACGGCGCCTCCAAGCCTTGATGATTACGTCTCCACTGGCGCAATGGACCAGGTTGCCTGCAACGCGCTACGCGGGGCACTGGTTCACGGCAACCGCATTCTTATCATCGGCCCCCCGAATAGTGGTCGCAGTTCATTGTTGCGAGCAGTCTTGCGCGAATATCAACGGCTGGCAAATCCCGCTCGAGCAATGGCTGTAACGGTCGATTCCGACCCGAGGCTCGCTAAAATACAACCACTGCTCGCGATGCGGCTCGACCGTCCGCATCTGGCCACGCGAGGCGTCCCAAGCGTTCCGGAGTGGATCGATGCGGTCTTTGCTGACGGCCTCCGCGCTGAAGAGCTTTCCGGCGTGCTCGAGGCTTGGCGCCACGGCAAAGGCGGCGCTATAACTCAGGAAGGCACATCTTTCGACTGGGAGCGTAATCCGGACCTCAATCCCTTAGTGAATGTACGGATCCTTCTGAATGTCGATCGTAAGGTCGTAATGATGCTCGATAATCTACCCCACGAGAACACGCCGGAAAAGGTCACCGCGCGCCGGGCGGACCTCGAGGCAGCTCGCGAGGCAGATTA
>DATHLL010000245.1:0-2978 GCA_035488195.1 Candidatus Elarobacter sp.
GCGGATCGGCACCGCCTTTTGTTGGGCCTGGCGCGATGGTGAGCCACTGTGGCGGCGCTCCGGCCCAACTCCGGACTGAATCCGGTGCCTCCGGATGCAGCATCTCCGCTTGCACGACGGCGGGGATGGCGACCACTCTGAACAGGCGTGGCAGGAGGTCGATTTCTCCGATCAGTACGAGGTATTGCAGCGGCCCAGTATCAGCGACGATGCCCGGCACGCGCTCAGAAGCCGAGCCGGTCAAGAGTTTCCTGTTCCCGCTCCAGATCGGCCAGCGTGTAGGCGTGGAAGATTCCGCGCTCCTTCAGAAAGCCGTCGACTTCGTAGCGCGACAAGCCCAGCAACTGGCCCAGGTCGGACGCGAACAGCCGACCGGCCTGGTATTCCGCGACCGCAAAGGCCTCCAGCGCGCGGCGTTCGAGGTCGCCGCCTTCGGCAGCGAGCCGCTCGGCCATCTCGTCGGGGATGTGCACGGTGATATTCATGGTGGGTCTGCTGGAACGTCAGGGCGCGCCGGCCTACGCCCCATGTCAGCCGGTGTGTGCCACCCCGGGCGCGATGACGCCCCAGGCGATATGTCCCCAGGCGCGCTCATGCAGATAATAGAGGACCGTCTTCGTTGTGCTCTCGATGCCTACGATCGACAGTGACCACGTCATGCTTCCGGTGATCAGGTAGCTGACGAGGAACGTATCCAATTCGGCGAATACACGCCATGTCAGCGTCTTCGCGATTGAGCGGCTTCGTGAGCTAACCGGCTTTCGTGTGAGCGGTATCGTGCTTGCGATCAGGGTCATCGTGTTCTCCTGCTGCCGCGAGAACGCGCGGCGAGTGCGCGCGTGGCCCGGCGACCCATTCGGCCGCGCGCGGCCTGGGCCTGTGTCGAGAAACTTGCCGAAAGAGTTCTGCGGTAGGACTTCAACCGGCGGTCCACCCTACCCCCACATACGGTAGGCCCCGAGATGCGGGTCTTCTCCATCAAGATGGCCCCTGCACGAAACCCCGTTTATGGCAGGCGCGCCGTAGTCGTACTTAGCGACTTCGCTGTTCGGTCAGACGATCTCGATGGCTTTACACTTGGTGACCCGACGGTGTCCTGCACGGCGGCCCCGAATGAAGACACTTCTGATCGTGTTCCACTCGCTTACCGGCGGCACTCGTCAAATGGCCGAGGCCGCCGCGCACAGCGCCGCAGCCGAGTCCGGCGTGCACGTTCGTCTATTGCACGCTCTGGAAGCCGGACCTGCGGATGTCTTGATCGCCGACGGCTATATCTTCGCAACGCCCGAGAACCTCGCGTCGGTCGCCGGGCTCATGAAGGACTTTTTCGACCGCACGTATTACGCAGCGCTGGATCGCGTCAACGGCCGGCCGTATGCAACATTCATCTGTGCCGGCAGCGACGGCCAGAACGCCGCGCGCCAAATCACACGTATCGCGACTGGCTGGAAGCTGCGGCCGATCGCTGAACCGCTGATCGTGTGCACCCACGCCCAGACACCCGAGGCAATCCTCGCACCGAAGGTGATCGGCCACGTCGATCTCGTACGCTGCGGCGAACTCGGAGCCGCGCTCGCGACCGGCATGGAGATGGGGATCTTCTGACGCCCGTGGCCAGCGCCGGATTTCAGACTTGGAATCCGTGGCGGCGTTCGAACGGCTCCCGAGCGCAGAGGCGCTGAGAGCCGTCGCCAGTTGAGGTCTCGGTTGAAGCGAAGGCCGATTCGTAACTCCGGCTCCCAACGGCGTTCTTTCCGCGTCAGCCTCTCGCGCGCTGGCGCTGCTGCTTCTCCTGTTCAACCGGCTCGACGTCGACCTCTTCGCGCCGGACGGTGTCTTCCACCACCTCCTCGCGCTCGTGACCCTCGCGCCGGATCGCCACCTCTTCCTTGAGCCGCGTCGATTTCTCCACGATCGGCACTTCGGAGGTCTCGGTCACCTCGACGGTCTTCTCCGTAAAGTGCTCGCCGGTCGCCTCGTCCGTCACCGGGCGGCGGCGCTCGACGACGGCACGCTCGTCATGGAGCGAAACCGCCTTCTCCACCGGAGTCTCGACGACATAGCGGCGAATTCGCGTGGTTCCCCGGTTCACGAGACGCTTGCCGACGCGCAGCTCCTCTTCCGCAAGCGGGATTACCTCCTCGCCTTCCTCCTCGCTGTCCTGCTCGCGGCGCCGGGGCGTTTCGCGAGCACCCGAGGGAGTCTCCTCTGATCCTTTCGAGGGCTGCCGCACGAGCGCCTCGCGACCCTCATTCGCTTCCGACTCCGCCGGAGCCTCACCCTCATCGCCGCGGTGATCGAGTTCGATCGGCGACCGCGACTCGAGTATGGACATGACTTTGTCGCCCTCATCCTCGGACACGGTGACGGCGAGGACGGTCGCGCCACGCTCGATGTTCCGGTCGTAGGACGAGCGGTCCTGGTGCGGCGTCGCCGCCGCGAACATCAAGTCCCAGAAGAAAAAGCCGGTGCTTGGAGGCAGGGAGTCCGGCTGCTTTGCGGGCTCTGTGCGCGGCTGCTCCTTGCTGTGCCGTTCGATCGCGCTCCCTGGAATGCCGATCGCTTCCAGCGCTCGCGCCGCGTTATCGGCGGCGGATCTGCTTTCGAATACTGCGACGATGGTTTCGTCAGACATACAGGCTTCTCCCTAAGGTCATAAGGTGACCGCGACGAGCAAGACGGCCGCAAGCGAGCGAACATGCGTCGCCTGATTGGGTTTGCTCCACCACGGTGTTCGTCACGACTGGTTCCCGCAACGCAGCAGTGAGAGCGCGAGTGCCGGGGAGCGAGTTGCAGCAAGACCGAATTTAGTGACGGTGAACAAAACGGATGCGCAGACCGGGCGCGAGTGAATTCGCAAGAGCGTGCAGACAAATATTGCAGTTTCCACAGTCGATGAAATTTTCTGGTCAGACCGCTGCACGTTCGCTCCGCGAGCCATCACGTGATGGCGCCGGCCTGCCGATAATTCATCAGCG
>DATHLL010000246.1:0-5107 GCA_035488195.1 Candidatus Elarobacter sp.
TTCGAGCAGGAAGACGTCGCCGACGCCGAGCCCCGCGGCGAACCCTTCGTCGAGCCGTCCGATGCCGTGCCCGCCCGCGCCCGCGACCGGCACCGTCGACTCGTCGGGGATCGTCCCGACGTTCTCGAAGTACGCGCTCGACGGCTCGCGGCCGAGCCCGTACGCCGCCTCGCCGTCGCTCCCGATCCGCCGCACGTGGGCCTCTTCAGGCCCGACGCCGCCACCGCTCAGGTACGCGACGCACGCGCGCAGGTCGTCCTCGCTCAGCTCGCGGTACGGGTACGCGCGCCGGGCCAGCGCGAGCGCGTCGGCGACCGCGACGCGCTCGTCCGGCGCGCACAGTCCGACGAGCCACTGCGCGACGACGTCGAGCGGCGCGTCCGGGACGACGATCTCCTCGATCACGCCGTCGCGAATGCAGCGCCGGGTCGCCGCCGCTTCGACGATGTCGTCCCGGTCCTGCGCGAGCACGACGCCGCTCGCGACTGCGCCCGGCCGGTGTCCCGCGCGCCCGACGCGCTGCAGCGTCGGCGTCATCCCGCGCGCGCCGCCCAGGACGATCACGCGGTCGATGTAGCCGATGTCGACGCCCAGCTCGAGCGACGTCGAGCACACGACCGTCCGCAGCTTCCCCGCGCGCAGCTCCGCCTCGGTGCGGTGCCGCACGTTCCGCGCGAGCGCGCTGTGGTGCACCCCGATCCGCCGGTCGCGCGTCGCGGTCTCGCTCCGCGGCGCCGGCTCGAGCACCGCGATCGCGCGGTCACCGCGAGCGTCCGCATCCGCGTTGTCACCCTGAACGTCCGCATCCGCGTTGTCACCCTGAGCTCGTCGAAGGGTGAGCGAAAGCTCTTCCATTTCGTGCGCGATCCGCTCCGCCTGGCTGCGCACGTTGGTGAACACCAGCGTCGAGCGCACGTCTTCGGTGAGCGCGTATGCGGCGCGCGCGCACTGCGCGAGCGGCGCCATCGCGCCGGCGAACGGCGCGTCGATATCGAGCCGCAGCTCGCGCAGCCCGCGGCAGTCGACGAGCGCGCAGTCGCGATCCGTCCCCGCGAGATACGCCGCGACGCGCTCGAGCGGCGCGACGGTCGCCGAGAGCCCGACGCGCCGCAGCGGCGCGCGCGTCACCTCCGTCAGCGACTCCAGCAGCAGCGCGAGGTGCGCGCCGCGCTTGTTCCCGGCGAGCGCGTGCACCTCGTCGACGATGACGGTTTCGACGTGGGTGAGCTTCGAGCGGTAGCTCTCCATCGCGAGCATCAGCGCGAGCGACTCGGGCGTTGTGAGCAGCACGTGCGGCGGGCGGCTCATCATCAGCCGCCGTTCCTCGATCGGCGTGTCGCCGGTGCGCACGCCGGTCCGCACGAACGTCTCGCGGATGCGGCCGCGCCGGCGCTTCGCGCGCTCGGTGTTCGGCCGCTCGAGGATCCCCATCTCACGCAGCGGCCGGCGCAGGTTATGCTCGACGTCGTAGCCGAGCGCGCGCAGCGGCGAGACGTACAGGCAGTACGTCCGCGCCAGCAGCTCGTCGGCGTCGCGCAGGTCGGCGAGCCGCGAGATCACCGGCAAGAACGCCGCCAGCGTCTTCCCGGTCCCGGTCGGCGAGCAGATCAGCGTGTGACGCGCCGCGGCCGCGAGCGGGAGCGCCTGGGCCTGGGGCGGGGTCGCGGTGCCGAGGCGGGCGTCGCACCACGCCGCGACGTCCGGGTGCAACGTGGAGAACGCGCCGTCCACGTGAACGGCGCCATTTCATCGAACGGGCGTTCGAGCCCTCGCGGGCCCGGCGCGAACCGGCTTAGGCGGAGGCGCTGAAGGTCGCGCCGACGCCGAGCGAGGCCATCATCCGGGCCGCTTCGTCGGTCATCAGCCGCTCCGTGCTCGCCAGCACCGCCATCGCGATCTGCGAGGTTCCGTTCGCGGCGATGTCCATAGGGCCGCCCGCGGCACCCGTGATTCCATCCATGACCCGCCCATTCTGCCACGAGCGGGCGAGCGAGCGCAAGAGTGCAAGCGAGCCGTCTGAAACCCGTCGCCCGCCGCCGAAGTACCTGGGGTCGGAGGCTCTCGATGCACTTCTTCCTCAAGGTGACCGCGGTCGTCGCGGTCGCGCTGGTCGCTCTGCTCGTCCTGGCGTTCGTCCTCAAGATCGTGATCATCGCGGCGATCGTGGCGGCGCTCGTCGTCGGCGGCGTCGCGATCGCACGTCTCTTCCAGCGCCGCCCGCGCTCGATCGTCACGTACGACCCGCGCAGCTACGGCGCGCGCCGCTGGCGCTGACCGGCCGCCTCCGGCGTCCCTAGCGCAGGACGCGCTCTCGCAGCCGCGTACGACGCGGCTGTGCATCGTCCGCCGATCCGCGCCGCTCTGACGGCGCTCTTCTTCTGCGCCGGGACCGCGCTCGCGCTCGCGCAGCCGACCCCCGAGTCGAACCCCTCCGCGCCGCCCGTCCCGGCGCTCGCAAAGCCCTCGCCGGGCGCGTCGGCCTCACCCCGCCCGACGCCGACCCCGACGCCGCCGTACAACCGGCTCGCGTTCCGCGAGATCGGCCCGGCGGTCGCGGGCGGGCGCGTCACCTCGGTCGTCGGCGTCGCGGACGACCCGAAGCTCTACTACCTCGGCTCGGCGGGCGGCGGCGTCTGGAAGTCGGTCAACGGCGGCGCGACCTGGACGCCGGTCTTCGACAAGCAGCCGGTCTCGTCGATCGGCGCGGTCGCGATCGATCCGACGAACCACGACGTCGTCTGGGTCGGGACCGGCGAGACGAACCCGCGCAACGACGTCTCGTGGGGCGACGGGCTCTACAAGTCGGCCGACGGCGGGAAGACGTGGACGAACGTCGGGCTCGCCGGGACGCACGCGATCGCCTCGGTCGTGATCGATCCGCGCGACCCGAACGTCGTCGTCGTCGGCGCGCTCGGCGACGTCTTCGCCGACTCGCCGGAGCGCGGCGTCTTCCGCACGACCGACGGCGGGAAGACGTGGACCAAGACGCTCTTCGCCGGCCCGCGCAGCGGCGTGAGCGAGATGGTCGCCGATCCGAAGAACCCGGACGTGCTGTACGCGGGGATCTGGCAGTTCCAGCGCCGTCCGTGGACGTTCACCTCCGGCGGCAACGAGGACGGGATCTGGAAATCGACCGACGGCGGGAAGACGTGGAACCGTCTCACCGGCCACGGTCTGCCGGACGGAATGACGGGCCGCGTCGGTCTCGCGGTCGCGCCGTCGAACCCGCAGCGCGTCTACGCGCTGATCGAGTCGAAGGCCGGCATCCTGTGGCGTTCCGACGACGCGGGCGCGACGTGGAAGCTGATGAGCAAGGACACGCTGGTGAACCAGCGGCCGTTCTACTTCTCGCACGTGCGCGTCGATCCGTCGAACGCCGATCACGTCTACGGCGTCTCCGAGGCGCTCTCCGAGTCGAAGGACGGCGGCAAGACGTTCAAGGAGATCGCGCGCGACGTCCACGTGGACTACCACGACATGTGGATCGCGCCGAACGACCCGAAGCGCATGATCGTCGGCGAGGACGGCGGCTACGCGATCACCACCGACGGCGGCGCGGCCTGGGTCTTCTCGCGCAATCTCGCGATCGGGCAGATCTACCACGTCGGCTACGACGACCGCACGCCGTACTCGCTGTGCGTCGGCTTGCAGGACAACAACGGGTTCTGCGGCCCGTCGAACAGCCTGAACCCCGAAGGGATCATCGACGAGTCGTGGGACCGCGTGATCGGCGGCGACGGGATGTGGGCGTGGCCGGATCCGCGCGACCCGAACCTGGTGTGGACCGACCTGCAGACCGGGCGCGTTCAGCTCTACGACCGCCGCTCGCAGCGCGGGACGAGCGTGCAGCCGTGGCGCGGGACCGCCGAGGACGACTTCCGGCTCGACCGCGCGCGCTATCGCTACAACTGGGACGCCCCGATCGGCTTCGACCCGTTCGATCCGACCGCGGCGTTCTTCGGCGCGAACGTCGTGTTCGCGACGCACGACCGCGGCCGCACGTGGAAGCCGATCTCGCCGGATCTGACGCGCAACGACAAGTCGCACCAGCAGCCCGCGGGCGGACCGCTCGCGCTCGACGTCTCGAGCGCCGAGTTCACCGGGACGCTGCTCGATATCGAAGCTTCGGCGAAGACGCGGGGTGAGATCTGGACGGGGAGCGACGACGGGCTCGTGCAGCTCACCCGCGACGGCGGGAAGCGCTGGACGAACGTGACGCCGCCCGGCGTCGCGCCGGACGGCCGCGCCGAGACGATCGCGCCCTCGCCGCTGGTCGCCGGCACCGCGTACGCGGTGATCGACCGGCATCTGCTCGGCGACTACGCGCCGTACGCGTTCGTCACGCACGACTGGGGCGCGCACTGGACGCGGATCACGACCGGTCTGCCGGCCGGCGAGTCGGCGCGCTCGATCCGCGCCGACGCGCGGAACCCGCATCTCGTCTACCTGGGCCTCGAGAACTCGTTCTGGCTCTCGTACGACGACGGCGCGCACTGGCGCAAGCCCGCGCTCGGGCTGCCGACGGTCGCGACGTACGACATCCGCGTGCAGCCGCGCTGGAACGATTTGATCCTCGCGACGCACGGCCGCGCGCTGTGGGTCCTGGACGATCTCACGCCGCTGCAGCAGCTCCCGGAAGCGGAAGCCGCCGGCGCGGCGCTGTTCCAGCCGCGCGACGCGTACGCGTTCGCGACCCACGCGAACGACGAAGGTCTCTACACGCGCTACGCGGGGAAGAACCCGCCGGGCGGCGTGACGATCTCGTTCTTCCAGGCCGGCCCGGGCGCGAAGCCGCCGCAGATCGAGATCCTCGACGCGAGCGGGCGCGTCGTGCGCCACATCCGCGGCACGACGCGGGTGAACGAGCGCGAGGTTCCGGTGGTGACGAACTTCGCCGGGATCAACCGGATCGGCTGGGATCTGCGCGAGGACGGTCCGGTGCGCTGGAGCGGCGCGGCGAAGGAAGAGTACCGCGGCCCGCGCATCGGCGTCGCGGTCGTCCCGGGGACCTACCGCGTGCGCATCGCGCTCGCCGGCCGCACGTTCACCAAGACGGTGAACGTGAAGCCCGATCCGCGCGCGCACTTCAGTGCCGCCGACTACCGCA
>DATHLL010000247.1:0-5676 GCA_035488195.1 Candidatus Elarobacter sp.
GGCTTTCGACTCGACGCGCAGCAGCACCGGCGCATCGCCTTTCTGCGCGTGCTGGAGCGCGGCCGCGAACTTGAACGAGTGCGCCGGAAAGACGCGGTCGTCATGGTCGGACGTCATCACCATGGTCGGCGGATACGTGCCGTCCTTGATGTTGTGGTACGGCGAGTACGCGTAGAGCGTCTTGAACTGGTCGGCCGACGCCTCCGAGGACCCGTAGTCCGTCACCCACGCCTTCCCGACGGTGAACTTCTGGAACCGCAGCATGTCCATCACGCCGACCTCGGGGATCGCCGCGCCGAACAGGTCGGGACGCTGCGTGATCGCCGCGCCGACGAGCAGCCCGCCGTTCGAGCCGCCGTTCGCCGCCAGCTTCGGCGTCGAGGTGATCTTCTTGTCGATCAGCATCTGCGCGACCGCGAGGTAGTCGTCGAAGACGTGCTGCTTGTTCGCCAGACGTCCGGCGTCGTGCCAGGCGTCGCCGTACTCGCTCCCGCCGCGCAGCGTCGCGACGACGTACGCGCCGCCCATCCGCAGCCACTCCGCGATCGAGGTCGAGAAGCTCGGCGTCATCGCGATGTTGAACCCGCCGTAGCCGTACAGGATCGTCGGCGTCGAGCCGTCGAGCGGCATGTCCTTGCGGTGCACGACGAACGCCGGGATCCGGGTCCCGTCTTTCGACGTCGTCCACATCTGCTCGGTGACGTACGGCGAGGGGTCGAAGGCGATCTTCGGCCGGATCGCGATCGTGCTCGTGCGCGTCGCCGTGTCGAGGCGGTAGATCGTCGTCGGATACGTGTACGAGGTGAACGAGTAGTACACGACGCGGTCGCCGCGGTGGCCGCCCGGCAGCCCGCCGCTGCCGATCCCCGGCAGCGCGATCTCGCCGACCTTGTGTCCGTCGAGCGCGTACAGGTTCACCTGCGAGTGCGCGTCGTGCAGGTACGAGACGTAGAACGTGTTGCCGAGCAGGCTGACGCCCTCCATCGCGTCGGCGCTCTGCGGGACGAGGTCGTGCAGCGCGTGCGAGGGATCGTTCAGGTCCATCCACACCAGCCGCCCGCGCGGCGCGTCCTTGTTCGTCTGCAGGTAGACGCGCGTCCCGTCGTCGCCGACCGGGCTGTACGAGACGTTCGGGTCGAGCGCGAAGATCGGGCGGAACGCCGTGTCCGGCTCGCTCGCGCGCTTCCACGCGAGGCTGTTGCCGTCGCCCTTCGAGGTGTAGAGGAAGTCGTACTTCTGGTCGTCGGTGCGCCCGATGCTGAGGAACTGATCGGGCTTCGCCGTCATCACGAGCCGGTCGGCCGACTGCGGCGTCCCGAGCTTGTGGTAGTAGATCTTCTGGACGCCGAGCGCGCTCAGCGTCGCGTTCCTGCTCGTCGGCTTGTCGTACGCCTCGTAGTAGAACCCGGTGTTCCCGGTCCACGACGCGCCGGAGAACTTGCTCCACTGCAGCGCGTCCGGCAGATCGCGGCCGGTCGCGACGTCGCGCACGTGCCAGGTCTGCCAGTCGGCGCCGGACGACTGCGTCGCGTACGCGGCGAGGCTGCCGTCGTGCGTCGGGTGGAATCCGGCCAGCGCGACGGTGCCGTCGGCGGCGAGCGTGTTCGGATCGAGCAGCACGCGCGCGGCGCCGTTCAGGCCGTGCCGCACGTACAGCACGCTCTGGTTCTGCAGCCCGGAGTTGCGCGAGAAGAACCACCAGTCGCCGTCGTGGAACGGCGCCGAGACTTTCTCGTAGTTCAGCAGCTTGCGGTAGTCGTCACGAATCGCGGTGCGCTGCGGGATCGCGTCGAGGTACGAGCGCGTGAGATCGCCCTCGGCTTTCACCCACGCGACCGTCTGCGGCGCGTCGACGTCCTCCATCCAGCGGTACGGGTCGGCGACCTGCGTCCCGAAGTACGTGTCGACGACGTTCCCGCGCGGCGCGGCGGGATACGTGAGCCGTACGCCGGCGGCGAGGACGGGGGACGCGGCGACGAGCACCGCGGCGCAAGCGAAGAAGAAGCGACGCATCCGCGGCCTCTTCTACGAATTAAACCGGAGGCGCCTGCACCCCGTGCGCGAACGCTTCGAGCCGCAGCCGGTCGATCGACCTCACCCGGCCGCGGTCGAGCTCGACGGCTTGCGCGTTCTTGAGCCGGATCAGGGCCCGAGCGGCCATGTCGCGCACGGTGCCGGCCGCCGCGGCGATCTGCGCCTGCGACAGATCGGCGACGCCCGGCAGCCCGGGTGCCATCCCGACCGTCGCCGGCGCGTAGGACATCAGGAACTTCGCGACGCGCTGCAGCACGTGCGCGAACGCCAGGTCGGCGATCGTGTCGATCGAGCGGCGGCGCGCCTGCGAGGCTGCGGCGAGAAATCCGAGCGCCAGCTCGCTGTCGTTGCGCACCGCGTGCAGCACCGCTTCGGAGGGCACCAGCACGATCGTGCAGTCGGTCAGCGCCTCGGCGCGCGTCGTCGCGCCGCCGCCGTCGAACGTCCCCGACTCGTTGAGCGGATCGTGCGTGAGCCGCTCGCCGAGCGCGTGCGTCTTGCCGTCGGGCGAGAGCAGCGTGTAGACGACCTTCCCGGTGCGCACGAAGCCGAGGTACGGCCAGATCTCGCCTTCGTCGAAGATCGTCTCGCCGGTGCGGTACGAGCGTTCGGTCGCGACCGCCGCGAGCTCCGTGATCGTCGACTGCTTCGCGTTCGCGAACGGCGCGGTGTGCGAGAGGAACGTCGCCGTGTCGGCGCGCTCGTCGATCCGCTCGAGCCGGATCGTCCAGCGGCTGCTGCCGAGGTTGCGCGAGTCCCACGAGAAGCGGCCGGCGCGGTACTGCTGGAACTCGTTGCGCAGCGAGCGCGGATCGGTCTCTTCGTTCAGCTCCAGGATCCCGCCGACGGGCAGCTTGTCGAAGGCCTCGAAGATGCGCGCGCTTCGGTTCTGGGCCGGAAGGGTGCGCGCGTCGATCGTGAAGGACGCGACGCGGGACGTTGGCATCGGTTCCTGGGATGCGGTCGCAGGGGGCGCTTTCCCTGCGAGCCGAAGCGGCGCCGGTGCCTCTCCGCCGGTGGGCCGCACGCGCGCTCGACGTCCTCGCGGTCCTGGTCGTCCTTGCGGCGGTCGCCAAGTTCCTGATCCTGCCGCGCCTGCACCGCGAGGTGGTCCAGGCGCCGCCGGTCGCGCTCGCGACGCTGAACGGGAGCCGGTTCGACCTCGCGCGCGACCGCGGGCGGCTGGTCTTCCTCGACTTCTGGGCCACGTGGTGCGACCCGTGCCGGGCCTCGATCCCGCTGGTCCAGCATTTCCGGCGGACCCATCCCGGCGTCGAGGTCGTCTCGGTCGACGTCGGCGAGCCGGCGAGCCTGGTGCGCCCGTTCGCGGCGCAGTTCAAGATGGGCGACGTCGCGCTCGACCCCGACCAGACGGTCGCGCACGCGTTCGGCGTGACGGGCTTCCCGACGATGGTCGCGATCGACGGGACGGGCCGCGTCCGCGCGCACTGGGTCGGCTTCGATCCGGACGTCGAACGCGCGATGGCCGACGTCGCCGCGCGCTATGGCGCGCCCCGCACGACCGCCGCGCGCTGACGCGCTAGGTTCCGGTGAAGTTGGCCTTGCGCTTGTCGAGAAAGGCGCGCGAGCCTTCGGCGAAGTCGGCGGTCGTCACCGCCTGACCGAACAGCAGCGCTTCGAGCGCGAGCGCGTCGTCGAGCGCGAGCGAGGCGCCCTCCACGATCGCGCGCTTCGTCGCGCTGATCGCGAGCGGCGCTTTGGCGGCGATCAGCTCGGCGATGCGGCGCGCTTCGCCGAGCAGCGCGTCGAGCGCGACGACCTTCTGCACCAGCCCCGTGCGCAGCGCTTCGGCGGCGTCGATCATCTCGCCGGTGAGGCACAGATACATCGCCATCCCTTCACCGATCAGCCGCGTCATGCGCTGCGTCCCGCCGTAGCCCGGGAGGATCCCGAGGTTGACCTCGGGCTGGCCGAACCGCGCGTTTTCGCTCGCCACGCGGATGTCGCACGCCATCGCGAGCTCGCACCCGCCGCCGAGCGCGAACCCGTTCACCGCCGCGATCACCGGGATGCGCATCCGCTCGATCGAGCGCGTCAGCGACTGCCCCTTGCGCGCCTGCGCCTCGCCGGCGTGCGCGCCCGGCAGGGCGTTGAGCTCGCCGATGTCGGCGCCGGCCGCGAACGCCTTGGCGCCCGCGCCGGTGAGGATCACCGCGCGAACGGCTGCGTCGGCGTCGAGCTCGGCGAACGTCGCGGCGAGCTCGTCCAGCATGCGAAGGTTAAGGGCATTTAAGACGTTGGGGCGGTTCAGCGTGACCGTCGCGATGGCTCCGTCGCGCTCGACGAGGATGGTGTCCATATCGCCGACCGCGGTACGGCGGGGTTTGCGGAACCCCTCCCCTCTGCTATGGTGGGAGGGACATGCGTACCGCCTACCACCAGGCGCTGGAGAACACGCGCCTCGACGTCGTCCGGCTGGGCGCGCTCGTCTCCGACGCGCTTCGCTCCGCGATGCAAGCGCTCGAACGGCGCGACGTGACCCTGGCCGGGCGCGTCGTCGCCGGCGACGACGAGATCGACACGGCGCGCCGCCGGATCGAGAGCTCCTGCATCGAGCTGATCTGGAAGCAGCAGCCGGTGGCGGGCGAGCTGCGCGCGATCGCCGGGATGCTCCAGATCGTCACCGACCTGGAGCGGATCGGCGACTACGCCGTCGACATCGCGAAGAACGCGATCAAGCTGGCCGACGTGGCGGTGCGCCCGGCGAGCGTCGAGGTCGGGCGGATCGCGAACCTGGCGTACGACATGCTGCAGGACGTGATGCGGGCCTACCGCGAGGGCGACGCCGCGCTGGCCGACGAGGTGATCGAGCGCGACGACGACGTCGACGTGCTCTACCGGAACGGGATCGAAGCGCTCCAGGCGGAGATGCAGCACGATCCGGGTACGGTACCGGCGGGCACCCTCTTGCTCTTCGTCGTCTCGATCATCGAGCGCGTCGGCGACCGGGCCCAGAACATCGCCTGGCACACCAAGGACATCTACTCATGACGCGACTCCTCGCCGCCCTCGCCGCCGCCGCGACGCTGGCGTTCACCGCCGTCCCGGCCTCCGCCGCCGACCGCACCGTGAAGCTCACGCTCGACGGCCGCCCGGTCGACCGCGCCGGCGGAGTCGCGGTCCTGCATAACGGCGTCGTCTACGCGAACGTCGTGCCGCTGGTGAAGTCGTTCGACGGGCTGCTCACCTTCCAGGGAACCGCGGTGGTCGTGACGATCAACGGCGTGACCGGCCGCTTCACCGAAGGCAGCCGCACCGCGCTGATCAACGACGGCGCGGTGACGATGCCGGGGCAGACGTTCAAGCGCGACGGTGACCTCTACGTTCCGCTGGCGACGTTCGTCACGCAGATCGCAAAGGCGAAGCTCCGCACGAACCCGGCCCGCACGCAAGCCGACATCTTCGTCAACGCGCCGGCCAGTTGACCGACCTCCACGCCGCGACGCGGGGCGCGCCGCCGGCGGCCCGCGATGCCGCCGCGAACGCTGCGCCGCTCGCGCGTGAGGCGTTCGCGCTGGCGCCCGGGCTGGTGTACGTCAACCACGCGGCGGTGGGCGTGCTGCCGGTCGCGACGCGCGACGCGCTGCACGCGATGATCGACGACCACGCCGCGCGCGGCGT
>DATHLL010000248.1:0-10440 GCA_035488195.1 Candidatus Elarobacter sp.
GGAGGCCGGTGACGACGACGAGGCCGGCGACGATGCCGTACCAGCGGTCGACGTTGCGCAGGCGCGCGAAGAGATCCGGCGGGAGCGTCTTGCGCAGGATGAGCAGCTCGCCGGTGAGGACGCTCGCGAGCGCGAAGATGCTGAGGAAATGGGCGTACGCGAGCAGCGCGTCTCGGGACAGCATGTGACCCCCTCGTCGACACGGCGTTCGGCGGCTGCGCCGCGTCTTCGACGCGCGATCCGCCGTTCCGGTCTCTTAGCCGTAGTGCTCGCCGCGCTGAACGTGACCGGCGCGCGTGCCGCGGACGACGGGCCCTCGCCGCCGCCGTGCGCGATGCCCGCGGCCGTCGCGCTCGCCGACCGTCCGGGGACCGGACGGACCACCTCGAGCGGCGGATCGCCGTGCGTCGTCGCGCCGGGCGAGATCGTTCTGGAAAGCGGGGTCCGGCGGCAGACGATGAGCGGCGCGAACGGCACCGTCACGCTCAGCAGCGCGCCGCTCACGTTCGTGCGGATCGGCGTGATGAAGCGCGTCGAGCTCGGCATCGCGCCGCCCGCGCGGCAGTCGCGCGCCGTCACGGGGATCGCGCCGGTCGACGCGGCGCGCGGGCAGACCGACGTCGTGCTCGCGGTGAAGTACCTGCTGGCCGACGCGCCGCGCACGCAGGCCTCGCTCGGTGCGTCGTACGCGCCGCCGACGGGGACCGGTGAGTTCACCGCCGGCGCGCCGACGTTCTCACTCTCGGCGAATCTCGGTCTGGCGCTCACGCCGAAGATCTCGTTCGCGACCAGCCAGGTGTTCGGCACCGCGATCGGCGCGGACGCGAGCGGCGCCTCGCGCAGCATCTTCGTCTACGCCCCGTCGTACACGCTGGCGTACGCGCTCGACGGAGCGACGACGCTGATCGGGCAGACCGCGCTCGTCTCGCGCCAAGGCCCCGTGCTGCCGTCGGGAAACCGGCTGCTGTTCGCGCTGCAGCGCGCGGTCGGTTCGCGGCTCGCGGTCGACCTCGATTACGAGCTGAACGCCAAGCCCGTGCTCGGCGCGCCGCAGCGCGCGTTCGGCGCGGGCCTCGTTTGGATCGCCAAGCCGCCGGCCTAGCGTGACGCGGGGTCGGGCACGCCGCGCCGATGTTCCTCGTTGCCTTAGACCTTACGTTGACGTAAACTTACGGTATGAGCCCGGTGCTCGCGCCCGAACGCGGCGCGCTCCTGTCGGTCGCCGAGGCGGCCGCAAAGCTGGACGTCAGCCCCCGCACGCTGCGCTACTACGAAGAGCTCGGCTTCCTGAAGCCCGCGCGCACGGTCGGCGGCCACCGGCTCTACGGCCCGGCGGACATCGAGACGGTCGAGCGGATCGGCCGCATGCAGGCGATCGGGTTCTCGCTCGCCACGATCCGCAAGGCACTGCGCTACCGCTCGGTCCAGGACGAGACCGGGCGCCGCAGCGTCGCGCTCGACGACCTGCGCCGGCTCGCCGCGGACGCGCGCGCCGACGCGGCCGCGATGCGGGCGCGGATCGCCACGCTGCGGCGCGAGCTCGACGAGGCGACGCACGAGGCCGAGAAGCTCGATCGCGACGTCGCGTACCTCGACGCCCGCCTCGCCGAGCGCACCGCCGCGGCCGCGCAGCGCGCCGCCGCGACCGCGCAGCGCGCCGCCGCGGAGACGCACCGGAAGACCGATGTCCGCGATCGCTGAGCCGGGCGCCCTCGCGCGTCCGCGCCCTGCCGCCGGTGCCGCGCCGGTCGCGGCGCCCGCTGCGGCGGCGCACCGCGGTCCCTCGCTGTCGGCGCCGAATCCGTGGGTGCTGATCGGCGTCGTGATGGTCGGGAACTTCCTCGGCCCGCTGTACTCGTCGGTCGCGAACGTCGTGCTGCCGAACCTCGTCGCGTCGTTCGGCTCCGACGTCGAGACGATGGAGTGGGTCGTCACCGGCTACATGCTCGGCTACTCGATCGCGATGCCGGTCGCAGGCTGGCTCGCCGACACGTTCGGCCGCCGCCGCATGTACCTGCTCGGGCTCGCGATCTTCACCGGCGCCTCGGTACTCACCGCGCTCGCGTGGGACAGCAGCAGCCTGATCGCGTTCCGCATCCTGCAGGCGATCGGCGGCGGGATCATCTCGCCGACCTCGATGGCGCTGATCACCGACGTCGTCCCGCCGGCGCAGCGCGGGCGCGCGCTCGGCGTGTGGGGCCTCGGGATGATGCTCGCGCCGACGTTCGGCCCGGTCGTCAGCGGCTGGATCGTCGACAATTTCGACGACTGGCGATTGATCTTTCTGCTCGGGATCCCGTTCGGCGTCGCCGGGCTGCTGCTCTCGTACGCGAAGATCCCGCACGACGACGCGCGGACCACGCGCGCGCCGTTCGACGTCTGGGGGTTCTCGCTGCTCACCGTCGCGCTCGCCGCGTTCCTCATCCCGCTCACGCAGGGCGAGCGCGTCGGCTGGGACGACCCGCTGATCGGCGGCTCGTTCGCGCTCGCGCTCGCGTCGTTCGCGGGGTTCATCTGGCGCGAGCTGCGCACCGCGCACCCGATGATGGACCTCTCGCTCTTCGCGCAGCGGACGTTCTCGCTCGCGGTCGGCTTGCGCGCGGTGCTCGGGATGGGCTACTACTTCGCGATCTTCCTGCTGCCGCTCTTCACGCAGAACGTCCTCGGCTGGACGCCGACCACCTCGGGGCTCGTGCTGATGCCCGCCGGTCTCGCGATGGCGCTGCTGATGCCGCTCTCGGGGATGCTCTCCGACAAGATCGGCGCGCGCTGGCTCGTTCTCGCCGGCGTCGCGACGGCCGCGGCCGGGACGCTGCTCTTCGCGAAGATCGACATCGACTGGGACGTCACGCGGATCGCGGTCGACTCGCTGATCCGCACCGCCGCGCTCGGGCTGATGTTCACGCCGTTGACCGCGGTCGCGCTGGCCGCGATACCGCGCACGCGCGCCGGCAGCGCGTCGGGGATCCTGAACACGGTCTGGCAGGTCGGCGGAAGCCTCGGGATCGCGATCGGCCAGACGTATCTGACGAACCGCACCGCGCTGCGCCTTTCCGACGCGGCGGGTCAGGTCGTTCCGGCGCGGCCCGCCGTCGCGGACGCGATGCAGGCGTTGAGCGCGCACCTCTCACCGGCCGCGGCGCAGGCCATGCTGGCGAAGGAGACGGTGCTGATGGCGACGGTCCAGGCGTACGGCGACACGTTCCTGTTGGCGGCGGTCGTGATGGCGTGCGGAATCCCCGCCGCGCTGCTGCTTCCGGGGATGCGCAAGCACTCGCGCGCCTGACGAGCTACGGCGCTTCGGGGCGGTACGTGCCGAAGCTCCAGACGTGGCCTTCGGGATCGCGCGCGGAAAAGTCGTGCGAGCCGTACTCCTGATCGTGCGGCGGCATCAGGATCTCGGCGCCCGCATCGCGCGCGCGCTCGTGCAGCGCGTCGACCGCCGCGGCGTCGTCGAGCGCGACGTAGACGCCCGCGGTCACCGTGCCGCCGGCCTCTTTCGGCGACTGCACCGGATAGTCGTCGTCGCGTGCGCTGCCGAGCATGACGATCTGTCCTTCGAGGACGAGCTGCGCGTGCGCGACGCCGCCGGCGCCGTCGTCGTAGACGGCCTGGCGGGTGAAGCCGAAGGCGCGCTCGAGGAACGCGATCCCGGCGTGCGCGTCGACGTAGCGTAGGCCGACGAAGAGGCGCTGAGTCGTGAGCGGTTTGGCGTCCGTCATGGGGATCACGGTACCACGGAGGCCGCTCCGGCGTCTTGGGAAAATCGCACGCGGTGGATCAGGCGATCGTGGTCGAGAATCTGGTGCGGCGCTACGGCACGCTCGCCGCGGTCGACGGGATCAGCTTCGGCGTCCCGCCGGGGACGATCTTCGGGCTGCTCGGCCGCAACGGCGCGGGGAAGACGACGACGCTCGAATGCTGCATCGGGCTCGGCCGCCCGACGTCGGGGACGGTGCGCGTGCTCGGGCTCGATCCGACGCGCCCGCGCGATCTCGCCGCGCTGCGCCCGCGGATCGGCGTGCAGCTCCAGGCGACCTCGCTCCCCGAGAAGGCCGCCGTGCGCGAGGTCCTCGAGCTGTACGCCGCCTACTACGGGATCCCGTCGCGCGCCGAGGAGATGGCCGCGCGCGTCGGCCTCGACGACAAGCTCGACCGGCAGATCGCGCAGATGTCAGGCGGCGAGCAGCAGCGGCTCGCGCTCGCCCTCGCACTCCAGCACGATCCCGACGTCCTGTTCCTCGACGAGCCGACCGCCGGGATGGACGCCTTCGGGCGCCGCATCCTGTGGGCCGAGGTCGAACGGCTCCGTGACGCCGGAAAGACGATCGTGCTCACCACGCACTACATCGAGGAGGCGGAACGGCTGAGCGACCGCGTCTGCATCGTGCAGCGCGGGAAGATCGTCGCCGAGGCGAGCCCGGCCGAGCTGGTCGCGCGCCACGGCGGCGACGCGACCGTGACGATCGCGGCCGACGGCTTCGCGCCGGACGACGCGCTGCGGCGGCTCGGCACGTGGACGCAAACCGGCGTGCAGTGGACGCTGGCGACCCACGGCGAGCCGGGGCTCGCGCTCGCGGCCGTCGTCACCGCCGCCAACGCGATGCGCGCGGGGATCACCTCGCTCGACATGCACCACCCGACGCTGGAGGACGCCTTCGTCGCGATCACCGGCGAGACGCTGGGAGAACAGGAATGAGGCTGCTGCGGATGTTCCTCGTGCAGGCGAGGATGAACTTCGTCTGGTACTTCCGGCGCGACGGCGAGATGATCTTCTGGACGCTCGCGATGCCGGTGTTCTTCCTGGTGCTGTTCTCGTTCGCGTTCTCGAGCGGGCCGAACAGCGGCTCCTCGAAGTTCCTGGTGCCGGGGATCATCGGCGCGCAGGTCTTGAGCTCGGGGTTCTGGGGCGTCGGCGTCATGCTCGCGACCTTCCGCGAGAAGCATCTGCTGCGGCGCGTCTACGTCACGCCGATGCCGCCGTGGATCTTCTTCGCCTCGCTGATCGTCTACCGGATGCTGCTGCTCGCGGCGCAGGCCGTCATCCTGGTGTCGGTCGGCGCGCTGCTCTTCCACGTGCGCCTGGCGGGGAATCCGCTGGAGATCCTGGCGGTGCTGTTGCTCGGCACGGCGACGTTCGTCTCGCTCGGGACGATCATCGGCGCGCTCGCGCGCACGACCGAGAGCGCGAACAACGTCGCCTCGATCCTGACCGTCCCGCTGGCGTTCCTCTCCGACGCCTACATCCCGATCGACCGCTTCCCGCACGCGGTCAGCTCGGCGCTGCGGCTGCTGCCCTCGACGCAGTTCATCGACACGTTCCGCGACGTCTCGGTCTACGGCGCGCCGCTGACCGGCTACGGCGTCTGGCTCGCGGCGCTCGCGCTGTGGACGGTCGCCGGCGCGGCGATCAGCGCGCGGACGTTCCGCTGGGTGTAGCCGCGCCCGGCCGGTACGGTTTGAGACGGTTTTGAGACGGCGGGCCGGTATCGTACGAACCGGCGGGTTCATCCGACGCCCGACGAGGAGGCCGACATGGCCGTTTCCGTACGAAGATATGTCGATTGCCGTGAGTTCCCGAGCGAGAACAACTGCTCGCTGAAGATCTCCGGAACCGAGGAGGAAGTGCTGAACGCGGCCGTGCAGCACGCCGTCTCGAGCCACGGCCACCAGGAGACGCCCGAGCTGCGCGAGATGCTGCGCTCGGGCCTGCGGGAGGAGCGCGCGTGACGACCGCCTCACCGGCTCGGTTCGACGAGCAGAAACTGAACGCGTTCGTCGGCAAGATGGTCGGCGAGGTCGGCGCCACGCTGACCGGCGCGCTGGTCGTCATCGGCGACCGGCTCGGGCTGTACCGCGCGCTCGCCGCGAACGGCGCGATGACCTCCGCCGAGCTCGCGAGCGCGACCGGCACGAACGAGCGCTACGTTCGCGAATGGCTCGCGAACCAAGCCGCGAGCGGCTACCTCGAGTACGACGCGGCGAGCGCGGCGTTCACGCTGCCGCCCGAGCACCAGCCGGTGCTCGCGGACGAGAGCAGCCCGGTGCTGCTGTGCGGGCTGTACCAGATCGCGCAGACGCTGTTCGCCGACGAGCCCAAGATCACCGAAGCGTTCAAGACCGGCGCCGGGGTCGGCTGGCACGAGCACGACGAGCGGCTGTTCGGCGCGACGGAGCGGTTCTTCCGTCCCGGCTACAACGCGAACCTCGTGCCCAACTGGATCCCCGCGCTCGACGGCGTGGAGGCGAGGTTGCGCGCAGGCGCGAGCGTCGCCGACGTCGGCTGCGGCCTCGGGACCTCGACGATCGTGATGGCGAAGGCGTATCCGAAGTCGACGTTCACCGGCTTCGACTACCACGACGGCTCGATCGCCGCGGCTCGCAAGGCCGCGGAACGCGAAGGCCTCGCGGGCCGCGTGCGCTTCGAGGTCGCGAGCGCCAAGGCGTTCCCCGGCCGCTACGATTTCATCACGTGCTTCGACTGCGTTCACGACATGGGCGATCCGGTCGGCGCCGCGGCGCACATGCGCGAAGCGCTCGCGCCGGACGGCACGCTGATGATGGTCGAGCCGTACGCGAACGACCGGCTCGAGGACAACCTGAATCCGGTCGGGCGCGTCTTCTTCGCGGCCTCGACGATCCTGTGCACGCCCGCCTCGCGCTCGCAAGAAGTCGCTCTCGGGCTCGGCGCGCAGGCCGGTGAGGCGCGCCTGCGCGCGGTGTTCGAGGAAGGGGGATTCACGCGCTTCCGGCGGGCGACCGAGACGCCGTTCAACCTCGTCTTCGAGGCGCGTCCCTAGCGTTCAGACGCCGATCGCTTTCGCTTCCGCCGAGATGGCCCGGTTGAACGGAAGCGCGAGGTATGCCGCGCGCGCCGCCGGTCGTGGGATGACGGCGGCGCGCGCGCGCATCACCGACTCGGCTTGCCGGATGAGCCGCTCGGCGGCATCCGCAGCGCCGCACAACCGCTCGACCTCCGCGGCGGCCCAGAGCCATTCGGTGGGCTGCGGCGCCAGCTTCGGGTTCACGACGTACAGATCGAGCAGCTCGCCGGCGGCGCGCCGCGCGCCGTCCTTCGTTCCCGTGCGCACGTAGGCGAGCGCGAGCGCGCACAGGTTGTCGCCGAGCCGCGGCGTCGCTCCGGCCGGCCGGCGCAGCGCGACGGCCTCCTCGAGGTGCGCGATCGCGTCGGCGTGCGCGCCGAGCGCGGACTCCGCCGCGCCGAGGGTCCCCTGCGCCGCGGAGATCAACGGGTTCGAGCGCAGCTCGCGCGCGACGGCGACCGCCGCGTCCGCGGCCGTCTTCGCCTCTTCGAACGCCCCTCGAAGCCGGTGGCAGTAGCTGCGGTTCACGGCTTCGACGCACACGACCCAGCGGAAGCCGATCTCCGTCGCGATCTCGCGTGCGCGTGCGTACAGCTCGAGCGCACGGTCGAGCAGTCCCAGCTCGGTGTTGAACAATCCCATGTCGACCGCGATGCTGGCCAGGCCGACGCGGTGCCCGATCCGCTCGTACAGCTCTTCCGCGCGGCGGTAACGGTCTTCCGCGTCGTCGACGTTGAAGGTGTAGACCAGGCCGTTCGCGAGCGTGTGCAGCGCCAGCGCCTCGCCCTCGCGGTCGCCGATCGCGCGGCTGATCGCGTGCGCTTCCTCCGCGTAACGCGACATCGCCGCGTAGTCCTGTTGGATCAGCGCGGACCGCGCGAACGACATCAGCGTGCGCACCAGCGCGCTCTGGTTTCCGCTCGACTCGACGGCGGAGCGCAGGTCGCCGAGCGCCGCGCGCGCCTCGTCGAGCCGCCCTTCGTAGATGTACGTGTCGGCGACGGCGAGCCGCGCGTTCGCGAGCGCGCCGCGATCGCCGGTGCGCTCCGTCAGCGCGATCAGCTCGGTGAAGGCCGTGCGCGCCGCGTCGTTCTCGTTCATCGAGCGCAGATACCGCGCGCGGGCTTCGAGCGCGCGGGCCTTCCAGCGCGCATCGCCCGACCTGCGCACGCGCCGTTCGAGCAGCCGCAGCAGGACGCGCTGCGCACGGCGCTCGCCGGTCACGTCGGCGAGCTCGATGCGTCGTTCGAGGACCGCGCACACCGCTTCGTCGTCGTCGATCTCGCGCGCCAGGCGCGTGAGCTCGCCCGCGTCCACGAGCTGCGCCGCGCGGTCGCCGCGCGCCGCCGCGACGCGCTCGCGGAGCATCAGCGCGTCGAACCGGAGGCGCCGCTCGCCGCCGAGCGCAAGCGCGCGCTCGAGATGCGCGGCGGCTTCGTCGTTCGCGTAGAGGCCGAGCGCGCGGCGTGCGGCCCGGAGGTATTCGCCGGCGGCGAGCTCCGGCTCGCCCCCGCGCTCCCAATGCAGCGCGAGCGCCGCGGCGATGTCGTCGTGCTGCGCCGCGTAGAGCTGCGTCATGACCTGCGCGAGGCGGCGGTGCCGGCGTGCGCGCGCGCTCGGCGGCATCGCGTCGTAGACGACGGCCTGGATCAGACTGTGCGTGAACGCGTACTCGTGTCCGGCGCCGAACGCGTTTTCGCCGACGATGCGCCGGTCGATGAGCGTCCCCAGCGCGTCGAGGACCGTCGCCTCGAGCCAGCCCGTCGTCTCCCGCAGGAGCTCGGCGTCGAAGCCGCGGCCGACGACCGCGGCGACCTCCGCGAGCGCTTTTGCGTCGTCGTCGAGCCGCGCGAGCCGCGATGCGACCGCGCCGCGCACGGCCGCCGGCACCGCGCCGAACGGTGATCCGTCGACCGACCAGCGGCGGCCGGCGATCCGCAGGCGCCCGGTCTCGGCGAGATCGCGCAAGATCTCGCCGAGGAAGAACGGGTTCCCCTCGCTGCGCTCGTGCAGCGTCTGCGCGAGCGCGGCCGCGTCGTCCGCGTCGCCCAGCGCGTTCACGAGCCGCTCCACCGCTTCGCGGGTCAGGCGCGGAAGCGCGAGGTGCACCGCGATCCCGTCGTGCTCGAGCCGCCGGCGGATCGCGCGCAGCGG
This sequence comes from Candidatus Elarobacter sp., assembly GCA_035488195.1. Lineage (GTDB taxonomy): Bacteria > Vulcanimicrobiota > Vulcanimicrobiia > Vulcanimicrobiales > Vulcanimicrobiaceae > Vulcanimicrobium. The sequence goes on from DATHLL010000248.1 coordinate 8,979, forward strand.
ATGCGCGAGCTCGAGCTCGTCCTCGCGGTACGTCGCGACGATCAGCACGCCCGACGCGCTCGCGCGCCGCCCCAGATGCTCGAGCAGCGCGAGCGTCGCGGTCCCCGCCCACTGAACGTCCTCGACGATCAAGACCACCGGGCGCCGCGTCGCGATCGCTTCCCAGACGTCGGCGCACGCCTCGAACAAGCGCACGCGCTCCCGGGCCGCGTCGACCGGCGGAAGCGGCGGCAAGCCGGCGGCGTACTCGGCGACCGACGGCGCGAGCGTGCTCACCGCGGTGAGCCACAGCGGATCGACGCGCACGCTCGCCACCAGCGGCGCCGCATCGCGCAGCAGATCGGCGAACGGCTGATACGGGATCGGCTCGGGCTGCACGGTCACCGCGGCATAGACGTTCGCGCCGCGCGCTTCGCACGCCGCGGCGAGCTCGCGGACGAGCCGTGTCTTGCCGACGCCCGCCTCGCCGCCGACGAGCAGCAGCGTCCCGCGACCGCTCGCGGCGGCGCGCGCGTGCTCGAGCAGAAGCGCGAGCTCTTCCTCGCGCCCGGTGAACGGCAGCATCCGGAGCGGGCCGTCATGCGCGGCGCGCTCGCCGGCGTCGCCGCCGCGCTCGCCGGTCGCCCGCGTGCGCGCGAGCGCGGTGTCGTCGCGGCGGACCGCTTCGTAGAGCGCGCGCGTCTCGGCCATCGGCTGCGCGCCGAGCTCGTCGCGCAGCGTGCGCGCGAAGCGCTCGTACTCGGCCAGCGCGCCCGCCGCGTCACCGGTCTCGTAGCGCAGCGCGATCAGCGCGCGCAGCGCGTCCTCGCGCCACGGATCGGCTTGGAGCAGCCGTTGCGCCGCGGCGATCGCGGCCGCGTGCTCGCCCGCCGCGCGCAGCGCGGCGAGATGCGTGCCGAGCGCGTGCAGGAACGCTGCGCGCAGGCGCTCGCGCTCAGGCGCGAGCCACTCCTCGTCGCTCTCCGCGAGGAGATCGTCCTCGTACAGCGCGATCGCGTCGTCGCGCCGGTGCGGCAGCGCGGCGAGCCGCTCGAACTCCGCGACGTCGAGCTCGACCTGCGCCTCCGGATTCCAGCGCACGCCGGCGGCGGTCGTCAGCAGCCACGGCCGTCCCGGCGGCGCGGGCGGCAGATACCGCTGCACGTAGTTCAGATGGCGCCGGAGGTTCGCGCGCGCTTCGTCGTCCGCGTGGTCGGGCCAGAGCGCGCTCGCGAGCGTCCTGCGCGGCACCGGCGCGTTCCGGTTCAGGAGGACATAGGCGAGCAGCGGAACGACTTTCGGCCGTGCCGCGCCGGAGAGCGGGATGCCGTCGAGCGCGATGCGGGGGCGCCCGAAAAGCCGGACGCGCAGCATGAGAACGCCTTCGGGTCAGCGCGCGTACGGACCCTTTCCTTGCCACAACTGGCCTTCGGCCTGGCGGCGCGCGAGCAGCCCCGCGTGGACGGCGGGATCGCCGGGGTTC
>DATHLL010000249.1:0-4237 GCA_035488195.1 Candidatus Elarobacter sp.
GACGACGTTCAGCCCCGGCCCGAACGCGAACGTCCGGTCGGCGAGGCGCCCGAACCCGTCGACGCGGAGCGAGCGCAGGATCACGGGCGGATCTCCGTCCCGGCGAACGCGGCGACCGCGCAGCGCAGCGCCGCGCGCGCGTCGGCGTCCCCGGACTCGGCGAGCGCGAGCAGATCGCGGACCGCGCGCCCGCGGACGTTCGGCTCGCGCGCGATCGCGGCGTAGTCGGCGGCAAGCGTCTCGTCGGCGATCTCGATCGCGCCGACGAAGCCGCCGAAGCGGTCGGTGATCAGGTCGCGGTCGACGCGCGTCCCGGGCGCGATCGTCCCGTGCAGTCGCACCCGCAGGAAGTCGTCGCGCCCGTACGGCGTGAGCGCCTCTTCGAGCGCCGCGAGCACGAAATGCTCGCTCGCCGCGTCGTCGAGCGCGACGTCGAGATCGATCAGCCGCGTGCGCGCGAGCTCGACCGGCTCGATCTCGACCCGCGCGTTCTCCACCGTCACGACCAGTGCCCCGTGCGCGCCGCGCTCACCGAACTTGATCGGCTCCGGCGAGCCCGGATACGCGAACCGCGGCGCGCCGGCGGCGTCGCGCACGACGGTCCCGCCGTGGAAATGCCCGGTCAGCGCGCAGGTCGCGCCCGAGGCGACGACCTCGGCGAGCGTGAACGGCGCGGTCGCGCGCTTTCCGGGCGGACAGCGGTCCTCGTCGCTGCCGTGCACGAGCGCGATCCGCGCGCCGGGCCGGTCGAAGCGCGCGTTCGCGAACGGCCGCCCCGGCTCGGCGGGCGCGTGGCCGAACCCGTAGATCGTCACGTCGTCGCGCAGCGGGTACGGCGCCCAGGCCGGCTCGGCGAAGACGCGGACGTTCGCCGGCCGGTCGTCGCGCGCGTACAGCGCCCGCGCGGAGTACGGGTCGTGGTTCCCGGGCGCGACGAACACCGGCCCGCCGAAGCGCGCGAGCTCGCCGAAGACGAACCGCGCGGTCTGCGGCCCAGCGCGCGCGGCCTCGTAGAGGTCGCCGCCGATCGTCAGCGCGTCGGCGCGCCGCTCCAGCGCGAGGTCGACGACGCGCACGAACGCGTCGGCCAGCGCGGCGCGCCGCCGAGCCCCGCCGCGGACCTCGGTGAACGTCGTCTCCAAATGCACGTCGGCGGCGTGGAGGATCGTCGTCTTCCCGCCCATTGGCGTACACCTGTTCGACGCCGGGTCGCGGGTTGCTTCTTCCGCGGCGTCAGGATTTCGCGGCGAGCATCTCGCGCAGGCGCGGCTTCTCGACCTTCCCCATCGCGTTGCGCGGCAGCGCCTCGATCGGATACAGGTGCTTCGGCACCTTGAAGCTCGCGAGCCGCTCGCGCAGCGTCGCGAGCGTCCGGTCCGCGTCGAAGCCGTCGTCGGTCTCGACGAACGCGACCGGGATCTCGCCGCGCGCGGGATCGGGCTGGCCGACGACCGCGGCCGCGCGGATCCCGGGGATCCGCAGCAGCTCGTCCTCGACCTCGATCGGATAGACGTTGAACCCGCCGCTGATCACCAGCTCCTTGAGCCGGCCGTTGATGACGTAGCCGCGCTCGGGATCGAACGTCGCGAGGTCGCCGCTCTTGTACCAGCGCCGCCCGTCGCCGTCGACCGCGAACGCGGCCTCGGTAGCGGATTCGTTGCGCCAGTAACCGTTGAACACGTTCGGCCCGTGCACCAGGATCTCGCCCGCCGCGCCGGCCGCGGTCACGTCGGCGCCGCTCGCCGGATCGGCGAGCTTCACGTCGACGTGCGGGAGCGGAAAGCCGACGGTCCCGGCGTACCGTGCGCCGTGATACCGGTTGCTCAGCGCGAACCCGAACTCGGTCGAGCCGTAGCGCTCGAGGATCGAGACGCCGAAGCGCCGCGCGAACTCCTCGTGCACGCTCGCGGGCAGCGCCGCGGAACCGGAGACGAACAGCCGCATCCGCTCGAAGCGCGTCTCCGGCGCGGCTTGCTCCAGGATGCGCACGTACATCGTCGGGACGCCGAAGAACATCGTCGCCTCACCGGCGGCCAGCGCCGCGACGACCGAGGGTGCGTCGAACCGCTCGCGCAGCAGCACGCGCGCGCCGGCGAGCAGCGTTCCGTTCAAGCCCGCGCCGAGCCCGTGCACGTGGAACAGCGGCAGCGTCAGCAGCAGCGTGTCGTCCGCGGTCCAGTGCCACGCCTCGTTCAGCGCCGCGGCGATCGCGACCAGGTTGCCGTGGGTCAGCATCGCGCCCTTCGAGCGGCCCGTCGTCCCGCTGGTGTAGATCAGGATCGCGACGCCGTCCGGCGCGAGCGGCGGCGGATCGGCGAGCGGCGCGACCGACGCGTCGTGCGCCCAGCGCTCGACCTCCTCCAGCCGCACGACCGCGCGCCCGTCGCGCGGCGTGACGTACTGCGCGCTCTGCTCCGAGACCGCGACGACCGACGGCTCGGAGTCGCCGAGGATGTGCTCGAGATCGGAGGTGCGGTACAGCACGTTCACGGTCACGACGGTCGCGCCCGCGCGCAGTCCGCCGAGATACGCGTAGACGAACCCCGGCCGGTTCTCCGCGTAGATCGCGAGCCGGTCGCCCGGGCGCAAGCCTGCTTCGCGCAGCTTCGCGGCGACGCGCAGCGAGGCGTCGCGCAGCGCGCCGTACGAGACGCCGTTCAGCGCGAGCGCATCGGGCCGCGCCGCGGCGTGCGCGTCGAGCGCGTCGACGATCGAGCCGATCACGCCGGCGTCAGGTGTAGAGATGGCCGCACGCGGTCGAGTGCGCGCCGGCCTGGTTCGACGAGAACACGACGACGTTGTAATTCCCCGAGAGCAGCTTCTCCTCGGGCGCGCTCACCGTCGAGACGGAGCGGCCGGCGCGCAGGTCCGTGAGGAAGTACTGCGGCTTCCCGGCGAGGTCGTCGCACGACGGCCCGCGGTAGATGCGCACCGACTGCGCGCGGTCCAGCGGCGTTCCGTGCAGCTCCACCACGACGCGCGTGCTCGGGCCGCGCCGGAACAGCGTCGCGGTGCCGACCTGGCCCGAGTTGTTGAGCTGCTCGATCCCGCGCTCTTCGCCGGCCCCCGTGTCGCCGGGGTACGGCTGCGCGGCGGCCGCCGCCGTCGTCAACAGGGCCGCGACGAGCGCGGCGATCGGTCTCTTCATGGGTTCCGTCTTCCCATCCGCGGTGCGGCCGGTCCTGGCGCGCCGGGCCGCGGGGACGGCGGGCCCGCTCGCGAAGCGCCGTCCATGGACCGACCGCAGTTTCTTCTCGGCGTCCTGGCCGCGTCGTTCGCGGCCGCGGCGCCCGCCGGAGCGGCCGACGCGCCGCAGGCGACGATCGACGACCTGGTCGCGGCGAACCGCATCCTCGCGCACGAGAACGTCGTCGACGGCTTCGGCCACGTCAGCGTCCGCGACCCGCGCGATCCGAACCGGTATCTGCTCGCGCGCAGCATGGCGCCCGCGCTCGTCACCGCCGCCGACGTGATGACGTACGATCTCGACAGCAACCCGCTCGACGCGAACGGCCGCGCGAGCTATCTCGAGCGCTTCATCCACGGCGCGATCTACAAGGTGCGCCCCGACGTGAAGTCGGTCGTGCACGCGCACACCGCCTCGGTGATCCCGTTCGGCGTCTCCGCGACGCCGCTGCGCCCGGTCTATCACATGGGCTCGTTCCTCGGCACCAGCGTCCCCGTCTTCGAGATCCGCGACGCGGGCGGTCCCGGCACCGACATGCTGGTGAAGACGCCGGCGCTCGGCGACGCGCTCGCGCGGACGCTCGGCCCGGCGAACGTCGCGCTGATGCGCGGCCACGGGATGGTCGCGGTCGGCACGTCGATCCCCGAAGCGGTCTTCCGCGCCTACTACACCGGCCAGGACGCGCAGCTCGAAGCCGACGCGCTCCGCCTCGGTGCGAACCCGACCTTCCTGAACGCCGACGAAGCGCGCGCCGCCGCGCAGACGAACGCGTCGCTGGTCGACCGCGCCTGGCAGCTCTGGAAACGCGCGATCGCCCAGCCCTGACGCCTACTCGGAGCTGCGCGGGCCGAACGTGACGTCGCCGTCCGCGTCCTTCACCTCGACGGAGAACGGAAACGTCGTGCCGTTCACGACCGCCGTGCACGGCAGCCACCCGCCCGGCTCGACGACGACGACCGCCTGTTTTCCGCAGTCGACCGAGATCGCGCGCGGACCGCGCGCGCGTTCGCGGAACGCGAAGTACCGCTGCGCGAGCTCGCGCATCTCGGG
>DATHLL010000250.1:0-2820 GCA_035488195.1 Candidatus Elarobacter sp.
CGCCATCGGCAGCAGCATCTTGACCGGCAGGTGCGCGGCGCGCTCCTCGGCGCGGCTCCAGCGGCGGTCGCGGATCTCCTTCGCCAGCTCGTTCAGCACGACGCTCAGGTTCGCGCCGAGGCGTTCCGCCTGCACGATCGCCGTGACCATCGTCGTCGTCGACTCCTCGTTGACGCGCTCGGCGAGCGCGTTGAAGGCGTCGATCCGCGGGCGGCCGAGGCGGATCTCGGCGAGCAGCGAGGTGAGCTCCTCGTGCAGCGCGCCGGTCGTCGCATCCGCCGCCTGCACGAGCGCGGCGTTCAGCGCAAGCCCGGCCTGCACGGTGCTGCCGAGGAAGTCGAGAAAGTCCGGGAGCTGCCGCTGGATGTCTTCCTTGCGCGCCTTGAGCGCGCGCGAGAGTACGATCGCCGGCATCCGCCACGCGACCAGTCCGCCGAACGCGCCGATCAGCACGCCGAACAGGTTGCCGCCGAGGAACAGCAGCGAGGCCAGCGCGATCGCGATCCCGATCCCGAGCGACCCGATCCCGCGCACCGTCATGGCGAGCGGGGTGACGCTGTACCAGCCGGCCTCGGTCAGCCGCTGCTGCAGCTTCGAGTGCTGCTCCTTGCTGACCATCTGCTCGATCATCTGGAAGCGGTTGGTCACCGACTTCTCGCTGATCGCCTCGAGCTTCTTGAGCCGCTTCGCCATCGGGCTCTTCGCGGGGACGAGCGACGAGGCGATCAGGAACGCGGAGATCGCGCCGCAGCCGGCGACCGCGAACGGCGAGAGGCCGATCATGCGTCGATCCTCACGATCCGCGTCAGCACGAAGATCGCGATCGCGTCGAGGACGAGCGCCGCGCCGAGAAAGAGCTGGCCGAGCAGCGTCGAGAACATCGCCACGCGCAGCTCGTCCTGCGTCGCGACGAACGCGCCGACGGCGAGCGGAAGGAGCCCCAGCAGCCATGCGGTCGCGCGGCCTTGCGCGGTGATCGCCTTGACGCGCCGGCGCAGGCGCCGCCGGTCGCGGATCGTCCCGGCGAGCCCTTCGAGCACGCTCGCGAGGTCGCCGCCGGTCTGCGCCTGCACGCGCACGACTCGCGCCAGCACGGAGGTCTCCGTCGTCGTCATGCGCAGCGCGAGCTGGTCGAACGCGTCGAGGATGCTCACGCCCAGGCTGCTCAAGCCGACGACGCGCATCAGCTCGCTCTTCGCGGGCTCGCGGCTCTGCTCGCTGGTCAGCACCAGCGCCTGCCGGATCCCGAGCCCGACGCGGACGCCGCCGGCGAGCGTGCGCAGCGCGCCCTCGAGCTGGTCGTTGAACGCGGCGATCCGCCGCGTCCGCCGCCGCTTCAGATACATCCGCCCGCCGACGAACGCGACCAGCGCGCAGGCGAGCAGCAGCACGACCGACATGATGACGCCGGGATGGAGCAGCAGCAGCGCCGTGACCCACAGCGCCAGCGTCACGCCGGCCAGCACGAAGGCGAAGTGCGCCGATTCCATCCGCATCCCGGCGGCCTCGATGTCGATCGCGAAGCGCTCGCCGAACTTTCCGAGCCGCGCGAAGATCGTCTCCGAGAACGAGGCGAACAGACAGCCGATCGCGGCGACGGCGGCGATCAGGATCGCGAACGGCGCTACCGCAGCCATGCCGCCTCCGCGCGCTTCGCCGCCGGGACGTGGAACGTGACCGGGTCGTAGACGATCCCGAGCTCCTCGAACCGCGTCAGGCAGTTCGGCTGGACGCCGCACGGCTCGAACTCGCCGACCACGCGGCCCTGCGGGTCGAGCCCGCGCTGCTTGTAGCGCACCAGCTCCTGCATCGTCACGACGTCGCCTTCCATCCCGACGACCTCGCTCACGCCGGTCACGCGGCGCGAGCCGTCGCGCAGCCGCGCGACCTGCACCACGATGTCGACCGCGCCGGCGATCTGCTCGCGGATCGCGCGCACGGGCAGCTCGAAGCCCGCCATCATCACCATCGTCTCGACGCGCGAGAGCGCGTCGCGCGCCGAGTTCGCGTGGACGGTCGTGAGCGAGCCGTCGTGGCCGGTGTTCATCGCCTGCAGCATGTCGAGCGCCTCGCCGCCGCGGCACTCGCCGACGACGATCCGGTCGGGCCGCATGCGCAGCGAGTTCCGCACCAGGTCGCGGATCGCGATCTGCCCGCGGCCTTCGAGGTTCGCCGGGCGCGACTCGAGCCGCACGACGTGCGGCTGCGCGAGCTTCAGCTCGGCGGCGTCCTCGATCGTCACGATCCGGTCGCGCTTCGGGATGAAGCTGGAGAGCGCGTTGAGCAGCGTCGTCTTCCCCGAACCGGTCCCGCCGCTGACCAGGATGTTGAGCCGCGCCTCGACGCACGCGCGCAGGAAGTCGATCACCGGTGGGGTGATCGCGCCGACCGCGAGCAAGTCGTCGACGCCGAAGCGCTTCGTCCCGAAGCGGCGGATCGTCAGCGTCGGGCCGTCGATCGCGAGCGGTCCGATGATCGCGTTGACGCGCGAGCCGTCGGGGAGGCGGCCGTCGACCATCGGGCTCGACTCGTCGAGCCGGCGCCCGAGCGGCGCGATGATTCGCTCGATCACCAGCCGGACCTGACCGTCGTCGACGAACTGCTTGTCGGTACGCTCGATGACGCCGCCGCGCTCGACGTAGACGTTGCCGTGGCCGTTCACCATGATCTCGGTGACGTCGTTCTCGTGCAGCAGCGACTCGAGCGGCCCCAGCCCGAGCGCTTCCTCGATCACCTCGTGCCGGATCCGCGCCGCGTGCTCCGCCGAGGCGACGTCCTTGCGCGAGGCGAGGAACTCGTCGGCGATCGCATCGACCTGCT
>DATHLL010000251.1:0-4617 GCA_035488195.1 Candidatus Elarobacter sp.
CGAAGTGATGGGACTCGTCGACAAAAAGCTGCACGAGCCCGGGTTCCTGCCCTCGGGCGTCACGCTCGGGACCGAAGGCGACTCCAAGTTCTTCATGGAGTTCCTGCAGTCGATGGCCTTCGCGCTACTCACCTCGATGGCGTTCGCGCTGATCACCTCGTTCTTGCTGATCTACTGCTTGATGGTCGTGCTGTACGGCTCGTTCGTCACGCCGCTCGTGATCATGTTCTCGATCCCGGTGGCGATCATCGGCGCGCTCTTGGCACTCACGCTGACGCACCAGAGCTTCAACATCTTCTCGGCGATCGGGATCATCATGCTCTTCGGCCTGGTGGCGAAGAACGGGATCCTGCTCGTCGACTACGCCAACACGCTGCGCAAGCGCGGGCTGACCTACGGCGAGGCGATCCTCACCGCGGGCGGGACGCGACTGCGGCCGATCGTGATGACGACGGCGGCGATGGTCTTCGGTATGCTGCCGCTCGCGACGGGTCACACCGAGGGCGGCGAGATTCGCCAGTCGATGGGGATCGTGCTAATCGGCGGTCTGCTGAGCTCACTGTTCCTCACGCTCATCCTCGTTCCGGCGACGTACGTCACCGCGAACCGCATCGCGGGCTGGTTCGCGGAACGCCGCGCGCGCCGCGCGGAAGCACACCTGCCGAGCGACGAGCCGCTTGCGGTTCCTCAGATGCCGGCCGGCGCGATGGGCGGCGACTAGGCACTCGGCGAGTGTCGGCCCCGAAAGGGGCCGATACATCTGAGAAACCTCTGAGAACGGGTAAGGGGACCTCCGGCAATACGCTGCACGGAGGTCCTCGTCTCTATGGCTTCATTCCAGCAACGAACGCGCTCCGCATTCGCCACCTTGGTTCTGCTGACGCTCATGCTCGCCGCGCCGGCGGTCGCCGCCGGACCCGTCAGCGTGCAAGTGAACGGCAACACGCTGAACCTCAACCCCGCGCCGAGCGAACGCGCCGGCCGCGTCTTCGTTCCGCTGCGCGGCGTCTTCGAAAATCTCGGCGCGAGCGTCGTCTACGCGAGCGGCGTCATCAACGCGACGGGCCGCGGTCACACGGTCTCGTTGCGCATCGGCTCGCAGACGGCGACGGTCGACGGACAACAGCAGACGATCGACGTCGCACCGTTCATCATCGGCGCGTCGACGTACGTTCCGCTGCGCTTCGTCTCGCAGGCGCTCGGCGCGACGGTCAACTACGACGGCACGAACCGCATCGTCGCCATTTCGACCAACGGCAACGCACCGCCGCCGCCGGCGAATACGCCGTCGAGCGGCAGCGCGATCTCGCTGACCGACCTGATCCCCGCGCGCGGCGCGAGCGTCTCGTCGCGGACACCGACGATCGAGGCGCGCTTCTCCGGAGGAAACGTCGATCCGAACTCGATCCATGTCTACCTCGACGACCTCGACGTCACGAACGACGCGACGCGCTCGCCGCGCGGCTTCACCTACGCACCGCGTTCGCCGCTGCAGTCGGGGACGCACCGCATTCGTGTGACCGGGGCCGACGCCAACGGCGGTTCGTTCAACCGCAGCTGGTCGTTCTCGTCCGGGACGTCGGGCGGACAGACCTCGATCTACAACGTCCGGCCGACCGACGGCGCGCAGGTGACGAACCAGTTCGTCGTCGCCGGTCGAACGACGCCGGGCTCGCACGTCACCGTGCAGGTCGGCGTCTCCGGCGAACGGTCCACGATCGGCGGCATCATCGGCTCGATCCTGAGCGGCGGCCAGACGAACAGCGCGAGCTATAGCCTCACCGCCGACGGCAACGGCTACTTCACGACGCAGGTCAACATCGGCGCGCCGTCCGGCAGCTCGTTGCTGATGGTCATCAACGCCACCGATCCGCAAAGCGGCGCGACCGCCACCCCGGTCAGAGAATCGCTCTCGATCAGATAGTTTTCTCGATCCACGCGATGGCGCGCGCTAGGATCTCGGGTTGCCGTTCGGCCCAGAGCGGCAGCCCGGACTCGGCCGTGCCGGAGTAGGCGTAGAACTCGGACGGCGGGCCGGCGGTCGCGGCGAAGGCGTCGGCCGAGCGGGCCGAGACGGCGTCGAGCTCGCCGTAGACGAGGTAGCACGCGCGCGGCGCGAAGGCGCCCGGGCCGCCGACGGCGCGGGCACGCTCCTCGTCGAGCGAGACGCAGACGGTGCTGTTCCCGCCCCAGCCGCGGGCGCTCCCGGCGTAGGCGAGGTCGGCGCCGAAACCGGCCCCCAGCAGCGCGATCTGGCCCGGGATGTGCTTCGGCTGGCGCGCGGCGAAGGCGACCGCGGCGCGGACGTCGGTCGGGTGGACGTGCGGCGACTCGAGGTCGGCCGGGTCCGGCCGGAGCAGGGCGTGGCGCATATCTTGTCTCACCGATTCGCCGTGCCCGCGCAAGTCGAAGGTCAGCACGTTCCAGCCGCGCGTGAGGAAGAGCGGCACGTAGGGGTCCCAGCACGTCCGGTCAGCCCCCGCGTCGTGCAGCAGAATCAGCGTCAGGCCGCGCTCGGCGCGGCTCTCGGCGTAGGACCCGCGCACGTGAACGCTGTCCTCGCTCAGAAAGGTGACCGATCGGCCACCGGAGGACGGCACGTGCGTCATCTCCGGTGAGTTCTGAGGTCGACGGGCGACGGTCCTCTCGCCTCGCATTCATAACCGGAGCAGCGGCCGGTCTCCCGAAGGGCATAGCGATCGAGCTGGCGCGTGCCGGCGACCGGATCGCCTTTACGTACCGCCCGGGCGGGACCCCGCCCGACGCGGCGCTAGCCGTGCTGCGGGCCTACGACGCAGAGGCACTCGCCGTCCCGGCCGACTTCGCGCGGCCCGAGGCGGCCGCCGAGGCGGTGCGCGCCGTCGAGGCGGCGCGCGGGCCCATCGACGTCCTCGTCCACGGGGTCGGCCCGCTCGTGCTGAAGCGCTTCGCGCGCTGCGCGCCGGACGACTACCGGCTGATGGTCGAGGCGAACTTCGGCTCGGCGGTCGCGCTCGCGTTCGCCGTGCTGCCCGGAATGCGCGAGCGGCGCTACGGGCGGCTCGTCTTTTTCGGAATGAACGGCTCGTCGGTGACGCAGCCCGCGCGCGGGATGGCGCTTTACGGTGCGGCGAAGGCCGCGGTCGTGACGTTCGCGCGCACGCTCGCGCTCGAAGAAGCGGCGCACGGGATCACCGTCAACGTCGTCGAGCCCGGCGACATCCGCGACAAGGACGCGGACCGGGCGGCGGCGCGCGACCACGCAGCGAACAACCCGACCGGTCATGCGGGCTCGTGGGAAGACGTCGCGGCTGCGGTACGATTCCTGACGGCGGACGACAACGGTTTCTTGAACGGAGTGGTGCTGGGCGTGAACGGCGGGCTGACGGGGCCGCACGAGTGAGGTACGCGACGTGGGTGATCGTCGCGTTCGTCACGCTGCTGCGCGCGGTCGCGGCGGCGAAAGTTCCGCTGACGGGCGATGAGGCCTACTACTGGGAATGGTCCAAGCATCTCGCCTTGGGCTACGCGGACCATCCGCCGATGGTCGCGTACCTGATCGCGCCGTTCTCGTGGTCGACCGAGAACCCGATCCTGATTCGGCTCGGCTTCCTCCTGTGCGGGGTCGTCGCGACGCTCGCCGCGGCCGCCGCCGCGAAGCGGCTCACCGGCGACGAGCGCGCCGGTATGGTCACCGCGCTCGCGATGACGCTCGCGCCGATGCTCTCGGTCGGCTTCGTCATCGCGACGCCCGACGGTCCGCTGATGGCAGGTTGGGCGCTCTGCCTCTACCTCACCGTCCGCGCGTCGCAGACGCGCGGACGCGTCGACTTCGTCCTGCTCGGGTTCGCGATCGCCTTCGCGCTGCTCTCGAAGATGTTCGCGTTCGCGCTGGTCGCCGGGATCGTTGCGTGGGCGCTGACGCCGTCGCGCCGCGCGCTGTGGCGCCAGGGGCTCGGGCTTTCCTTCGCGATCGCGGCCGTTCTCTATGCGCCGTTCGTCGCGTGGAACGCGACGCACGAGTGGATCACCTTCGTCTTCGCGTTCCAGCAGCGGCACGAGTCGCAGCCGCTGCTGATCCGCCCGCTGGTCTACCTCGTCGCGAACGCCGGCGCGTACTCGCCGGGGCTGTGGATCGCCGCGCTGCTGGTGCTGGTGCGCCCGCGCAACGCGCTGATCGGCTGGACCGCGATCCCGCTGGCGGTGCTGCTGCTGCTGCTGAACTTCCACGAGCGAATCGAGCTGCACTGGATCTTCGGGCCGTACGTCTCGCTGTGCGTCGGGATGGGGCTTGCGTTCGAGGCGCTCTCGCACCGTGCGCGCGTGCTATGGGCGACGGCCGGCGCGGTGCCCGCGGCGGTGCTGATCCCGTTCTTGTTCGCCGCGGCGGCGTTTCCGGGACCGCTCTACGCGCAGTTCCGCGCCACCGGCTCGACGCTGCGCAACACCGGGCCGTTCGAGATCTTCACGTTTTGGCCGCTCGCGCAGGACGTGCGCCGCATGGCCGACGCGAACGACGCGGTCGTCGTCACCGACGGTTACGGCTTCTCCTCGCAGATGGACTACGAGGCGGGGATTCCGCCGGTCGTGATCGGCTACGCGCACCAAGGGCAGGAGGCGCGCCACTGGTACGACGCC
>DATHLL010000252.1:0-3120 GCA_035488195.1 Candidatus Elarobacter sp.
CGATCCCGAGGATCGGGAAGAGCGGGACGAACGGAACGCGGAACGCGCGCGGGATGTCGGGCTTGCGGCGGCGCAGGTACAGCACCCCCGCGCACACGACGGTGAACGCCATCAGCGTCCCGATGTTCACCAGGTTCAGGAGCTGGTTCAGCGGGACGATCAGCGTCAGCAGCGCGACCGCGATCCCGGTGATCATGGTCGTGCGGACCGGCGTCTTGAAGCGCGGGTTGATGTGGGCGACCGCCTCGGGGAGCATCCGGTCGCGCGCCATCACGTAGAAGATCCGCGTTTGCCCGAGCAGCGAGGCCAGCGCGACGCTCGTCGTCCCGGCCAGCACGCCGATCGTGATGATCCAGTTGAGCACCGGCATGTGCAGCGGCGCGAGCGCGGCGATCAGCGGGTCCTTCACCGGCACCTTGCTCCACGGCAGCGCGCCGACCAGCACGATCGCGGTCGCGCAGTAGAGAACCGTGCCGATCGCGAGCGCGCCGATCACGCCGAGCGGGACGTCGCGCTGCGGGTTCCGGCACTCCTCGGCGGTCGTCGTCGCCGTGTCGAACCCGATGTAGCTGAAGAACACCAGCGCCGCGATCGGGATGATCCCGAACGGCTGCGAGGCTTCGAGCGTCCCGCCGAACGGCGCGATCGCGCCCCACCCGCGCGGCGCGAAGTCGGCCAGGTTCGAGCCGTGGAACAGCGCCATCCCGGCGATGATGAACACGATCAGCGCCGCGATCTTGAGAACCACGAAGATGTTGTTGGTCGTCGCCGACTCGCGGATCCCGACCGAGAGCAGCACCGAGAGGGCCATCACGAAGAGCGCGCCGACCACGTCGTACTGCGAGTGGAGCAGGTCGTACGCGGCCGGGTTCCACCACGCGCCGTGGATCGCCAGCTGCGACTGCTGCGCCCACGCCGGGAGCACGATCCCCACGCTCTTGAGGACGTCCTGGATCGCGGCGGAGAACTGCTGCGCGACCGGCGCCGCGCTGATCCCGTACTCGAAGATCAGCGCGAACCCGATGATCCAGGCGAACAGCTTGCCGAGCGTCGCGTAGGCGTAGGTGTACGCGCTCCCCGCGACCGGGACCATCGCGCCGAGTTCGGCGTAACACAGCGCGGCGAAGAACGAGGTCAGCCCCGCCAGCAGGTACGACACGATGACGGCGGGACCGGCGCCTTTGACGCCGGTCCCGATGGTGGTGAAGATCCCGCCCCCGATCATCGTGCCGAGGCCGATGGCGACGAGGTCCTTGGCGGTCAGCGCGCGGCGCAGCCTCTTGCTCTTGCTCAGCTCGCGCAGTTTCTCCACGGAGCTGGTGGCGAAGAGCGTTGAGGCGAACGACATGCGGCGGGGGTTCGCACCCTTGCCCCCCGAACCTGCGCGCGATGCGCGTCGTGATCCGAACCCATGTGCTGGCGCCCCAGTTCGAGGCGCTCGCCGCGAAGCACGGCGCCGCGAGCGTCGCGGTCGAGGACGCGGAGGCGATGCGGCGCGAGCTCGCCGACGCCGACGCCTTCTGGACCTGGCCGGCGTTCTACGACGCCGAGCTGGTCGCGCTGCTCGAACGCCACGCGCCGCGGCTGCGCTGGGTGCAGCTCCCGACGATGGGTTACGATCCGGTCGAGCTGCACGGCGTCCCGCCCGGCGTCGCCGTGACGTCGGCGGGCGACGCGTACGCGCCGACCGTCTCCGAGCACGCGGTCGCGATGCTGCTCGCGCTCGTGCGCCGGATCCCTGAAGCAGTACGCAACGCCGCGACCGGGACATGGGACCAGACCAACGCGATCCGGATCGGCACGTTGAACGGTGCGACAGTCGCCGTGATCGGCTTCGGCAACATCGGCCGCGCGGTCGCCGAGCGGCTGCGCGGCTTCGGCGCGCGCGTCGTCGCGGTCACGCGCAGCGGCCGCCCCGACCCGCTCGCGAACCAAGCGGCGGGCAGCGAGCAGATGCACGAAGTGTTGGCGCGCAGCGACGCCGTCGTGCTCGCCGTCCCGCTGAACGCGCAGACGCGGCATCTCATCGACGCGCGCGCTCTCGCCGCGATGCAACCGCACGCGCTGGTGATCAACGTCGCCCGCGGCGGCGTGATCGACCACGACGCGCTGCGCGAGGCACTCAGCGCCGGCCGCATCGGCGGCGCGGGCCTCGACGTCACCGATCCTGAACCGCTCCCGCCGGACGACGCGCTCTGGACGATGCCCAACGTGCTGATCACCCCGCACGTCGCGGGCTACGGCGGCGACGTGGCACCGCGCCGCATCTTGGCGCTCGTCGAACGAAACCTGCAGCACTTCCTCGCGGGCGAACCGCTCGAGTCGATCGTGCCCGTCGAACCGAAGACGCGCTGATAGAATGTCGCCCCGACTCCAATGTCACCCTGAGCCTGTCGAAGGGTGAGCCATCCCCACCCACGGTAATCGCACGGCACGATGCAACGAATTCACCGCGGACGTGTTCCAGCGTCAACCGCTCGACACTCCGAGGACACCATGAACACCGTTCGCATCGCCGGGATCGCCGGCGCTCTGACGCTCGCACTCTCCGCCGCCGCGGGAGCCGCGACCATCCGTCTCGTACCGCTCGCCGCAGACACGGTCTCCGCGACGCTCAGCGGCTGCTCCGCCGCGGCATCCGTCGCGGCCGCCGCGCCCGCCGTCCTGCCCACGATCGCCGCTTCGCAGAACATCACCGGCGTCACCGCGGTTCGCGTGGCGCTCGACCGCCGCGGCACGCTCACCGGCGCCTCCGTGCTCGCCTCCAGCGGAAATCCCTGGCTCGACCGGGCCGCGCTGAGCGCCGCGCGCCTCTCGCGCTTCGCGCCCGAGGTGCGGAACTGCGAGCGCGTCGGCGGCGAGTACGCATTCCTGGTCGACTTCTCGGACTAGCGGCTCTCAAGGCGCGGGCGGCCCGCGCGGAGTATCGACCCGAGGCATGAGGCGGGTCGATGTTCTGCTCGGGCCACCGTGGTCCGCGGACGCCGTGCGCGGCGCGCACGTCGCCGTCGTCGACGTCCTCCGGGCGACGACGACCATCGCGACCGCGCTCGCGCACGGCGCCGCGGGCGTCATCCCCGTCGCCGAACCGGGCGATGCGATCGCGCTCGCGAACCGCCT
>DATHLL010000253.1:0-6044 GCA_035488195.1 Candidatus Elarobacter sp.
GGCCAGCTCGCGGACGAGCCGTCCCATCTGCCGCGCGAACGCGGGATCGACGCCGAGATCGCCGACCGGATCGCCGGCGACGACGTCGTAGCCGGCGCTGACGACGATCAGCCCGGGCCGGATCCGCTCGGCGAGCGCGCGGAGCATCCGCGCGTGCAGCGCGACGAACCCTTCGGTCGCGATCCCGCGCGCGTCGATCGGCACGTTGACGAGCGCGCCGCCCGGCGCGACGCGGTTGTCGCGCGGGTCGCCGGTCCCGGGATACGCCGGGTCGGCGTGCGAGCCCGCGTACGAGACGCCCCCGCCGGTCATCGCCTGCGTCCCGTTGCCGTGGTGGTAGTCGAAGTCCCAGACCAGGACGCGCTTCCCTTCGCGCTGCGCGTAGGTGCGCGCCGCGATCGCGGCGTTGTTGAAGACGCAGAAGCCCATCCCGCGCGCCGGCTCGGCGTGGTGTCCGGGCGGGCGCACGAGCGCGAACGTGCCGCGCCGCCCGTCGGCGGCGGCTTCGAGCGCGACCAGCGTCGCGCCGGCGGCGCGCGCGGCGCCGTCGTACGAGCCGGCGTCGACGACCGTGTCGCCGGTGACCAGCTCGGCGGCCTCGCCGGCCTCCAACGCGGCGCACGTGCGGCGCACCCGTTCGATGTACGCGGCGGGGTGCGCGACCGCGAGCTCGTCGGGGCGCGCTACGCGCGCGTCGACGCGCTCGCCGAGGATCCCGCGGCGCGTGAGCTCAGCCGCGACGGCGCGCACCCGGTCGGGCGACTCCGGGTGCGGAACGCCGTTCAGGTGCGCGGCGAGGCCATCGTCGTACGCGACGAGCATCGCGTCAGCGCTGGCTGGTCGTCGTCGGCTTCTTCGGCGCGGGCGTGCTCTTCGCCGCGGGCTTCTTCGTCGTCGACGACGGCTTCGCGTTGCCGTGCTGCTGGCGGTCGATCGCGGCGATCAGCGACTTCACCTCGTTCGAGGCCTGCGAGCCCGGCCGCACGTTCCCGAGCAGCTTCTGGTACGCGCTCTTCGCCTTGTCGAGCTGGTGCGCGCCCTGGTAGCACTGGCCGAGTCCGTAGAGGATCGTCGGGTTCTGCTTCGAGAGATCCGGCGCGCCCTTGTCGAGCGCGTCGTACACCTGCGCGCACTCGTTGTAGTTGCGGAGCTGGAGGTCGGCCTGACCGAGCCCCATCAGCGCGTCGGGCGTGTGCTGGAGGTTGTACGACGCCTTGAACTCGGTCGCGGCCTGCGAGAACTGGCGGTTCGCCGAGTAGGTCGCGCCGAGCAGCAGGTGCGAGCGCGGGTCGTTCGGCGCGAGCTCGCTGACGCGCTTGAACTGATCGATCGCCTGCGGGATCTTGTTCTGCGCCGCGTAGAGCTGGCCGAGCCGCGCGACCGCGTCGACCTGGTCGCGGTTCGGGCCGGCGCCGGCGACGAACTCGCGCTCCGCGCCCGCCATGTCTTTCTTCGCGAGCAGATACTGGCCGTACGAGGTGTGCGCCGAGAGGACGTTCGGAAACTCCGAGATCGCGCGCTTGAACGCCGCGTCGGCGTCCGAGTCCATCTTCTCGTTCGCGTAGACGACCGCTTCCTGATCGATCACGGCGACCTTGTCGTTCGGATCGGTCTGGAGCTTGTAGATCGCGTCGTACGAGGCGATCGCGTCCTTGACGTTGTGCTGCGCCGCGGCGAGCCGGGCTTTGCCGACGAGCGCGTCGACGCTGGTCGGGTCGATCCCGATCGCTCGGTCGTAGAGCTGCGCCGCGAGCGCGATCGCGTTCTGCTGCTCGTACGTCGCCGCCTCGACCAGGATCGGGCGAACGTCCTTCGGATCGACCTTCGTCGCCGCTTCGAGCTGCTGCCGCGCCTCGTCGAACTTCCCTTCGGCGGCGAGGACCTGGCCGTACGCCATCAGCGCGTTCTCGTCGTTCTTGTTGAAGGTGACGGCGCGCTTCGCGATCCGCTCCGCGTCCTGCGGGCGGTTCTGCTGCAGGTACATGCGCGTGAGCGTCCCGAGCACGCCGGCGTTGGTCGGCTCGAGGTTCGCGGCCTGCTCGAGATCGGCGAGCGACTCTCGCTGATGGCCGAGCCCGTTCTGCGCCAGCCCGTCGAAGTAGTAGACCTGCGCCGTCTTCGTCCCGCCCTGCAGCAGCTTCTGGGTGAGCGGCAGCGCGAGGTCCGGGCGGTTGATCTGGATGTAGTCGGCGGCCAGCTCGGTCTGGTTCTGCTTGTTGGTCGGGTCGGTCTTGAGCGCTTTCTCCAGGCGCGGGATCGCCTGATCGAGCGGCTCGGGGGTCGCCGTCGGCGAGGCCGCGGGCGAAGGCGAGGCGGCCGCGGAGGCCGCGGGCTTCGCGGGGGCCTTCGGGGCGGCGGCCGCCGGATGCACGCCGACCGCCGCGACGATCGCGGCGGCCGTGAGTGCGAGGGCGGCGGGGACGAGACGGAGGTTCATGCTAGGCGTGTACGGCTTTCGCGTCGCGGACGAGCTTCGTCAACTCCGGAACGATGGCGAACGCGTCTCCGGCGACGAGGAGATCGGCGAACTCGGCGATCGGGGCGCTTCCGTCCTTGTTGATCGCGATGATCGTCTCGGACGTGCGCATGCCGACCTTGTGTTGGATCGCGCCGGAGATACCGACGGCGATGTAGAGCTGGGGGCTGATCGTCTTTCCGGTCTGCCCGACCTGGTGTCCGTGAGGGATCCAGCCGGCGTCGACCGCCGCGCGAGAGGCACCCACCGCACCGCCGAACGCGTCGGCGAGGTCTTTGAGGATCGTGGTGAACGGTTCCGGACCGCCCATCCCGCGACCACCGCTGACGACGACCGACGCCTCTTCGACGCCGAGCTCCGCAGCGGCTTCCTCGACCTCGTCCTCCACGGTCACCGTGGAGGCCTTCCCGCTCGACGGAATCTGAACGATCTCGCCGGCCCCGGAAGTTTCCTTGGCGGCGAAAACGTTCGGCCGTATCGCTGCCACGCCGAAGCCCGAGCCGGTCAGCTTGCAGGTCGTGATCACGAGCCCGCCGAGCTTCGGCATCACGCACGAGACCTCGCCGCCCTCGACCTTGAAGTCGGTGACGTCGGCGTTGATCCCGCAGTCGACGCGCGCCGCGAAGCGCGAGCCGACGTCGCGGCCGATCATCGTGTTGCCGACCAGCACGAGCGCCGAGCCGGCACCCTTCGCGACAGCCTCGACCGCGTCGACGGCGCCGTCGATGAAGCGGTCTTCCTCGCTGACGTGGATCTGGTCGAGCGGGTACTTCTTGAGCGTCTCGGCGGCTTGCTGCGCGCCGGGGCCCGCGACGACCGCGTGCGCCTTGCCGCCGAGCTGGTCGGCGAGGGTGCGCGCCTGCGTGGCCGCCTCCAACGACGAGCGCCGGATCGCGCCGTGCTTGTGCTCGATGAACGCGACGACGTTCTGCATCACAGGAACTTCCGCTCTTTGAGGAACTGCACGATCGCGCGCGCGCCTTCGGCGGCGTCGGGTGCTTGGATGACTTGGCCCTTCGCGCGCGCCGGCGGGGTCGCGAGATCGGTGAGCTGCGCCTTCGCGCCGTCGGTTCCGACGGCGACCGTCAGACCGACGTCGGCTGCGGCGAGCTGCTTGATCTCCTTTTTCTTCGCGCCCATGATGCCTTTGAGCGAGGGATAGCGCGGCTCGTTCGCCGACTTGGTGACGCTGACGAGCGCGGGGAGCGGCGCGGAGACACGCATGTAGCCGGTCTCCGTCTCGCGCTCGACGCGGACGCGGCCGCCGTCGACCTCGAGCTTGCGCGCGTAGGTCAGCCCGGGGATGCCGAGCTTCTCGGCGAGCATCCCGGGGAGATCGCCGCTGATCGCGTCGGTCGACTGGGTGCCGGTGATGACGAGATCGGGGCTCTGCGCCTTGATCGTCGCGGCGAGCGCGACCGCGGTCCCCCACAGGTCGCTGCCGCCGACGGCGTCGTCGGAGAGCATCACCGCGTCGTCGGCGCCCATCGCGAGCGCCTTGCGCACGATCTCCTTGCCGGACGCGGGGGTCATCGAGACGATGGTCACCGTGGAACCATCGTTCAGCTTCTCTTTGAGCTGGAGCGCCGCTTCGATCGCGTACTCGTCGAACGGGTTCAGGACCGTTTCGACGCCGGTGCGGACGAGGCGCTTGGTCGCCGGATCGATGCGCTTGTCGGCGTTCGTATCCGGGACGAGCTTGACGGTGACGAGGATCTTCAGCTTCCGAAACCTCCGGACGCACGAAACCCGGCGGCTCGCCGGGTCGTCGGGAACCTCCGAAGCTTCTGGACGCGGGCTACGAGCCCTTCAACCTATACAAAATAATAGGTTAATCCGAAGCGGTCAAGAGGGCGCCTTCGCACCGAGCGAGCGTAGATCGTGGAGTTGGGTCATGAGCTCGGCACAACGCCGTTCGGCGTCTGCCAAGGCCTTCACCATAGAGGTCGATCGGACGTTGTTGTACCCGGCGGCAGCCCGCTCAGCAAAGCGAGCTATAGCGCTACGTTCGGTCACGTCGAGCTCGCTGTGATCGGCATGCGCGGAATAGATCACGATAGCAATGATCGCCTCCGGAAGGATGATCGGTATGGCGAGCACCGGCGCAGCGATCCCGGATGGAAGATCGCGACGTCGCCACCGTATCTGTTGCGTCGTCATCGGGCGACGCTTGTCTTCGAGGAACAAGATCAGCTGATCGTCCTTCGTCAACCGCGCAGCGCTTCCGTCGGGCCATCCGACAGCTTGGGCACGCACGAACTCCCCGTTTCCGTCCCGCCGGAATAGCGCAGCCGACGCAAGACCCATCTCATGCGGCAGCGTGCTCGCGAGCGCCGTGTCGATCGCCTCCTCCGAAGCGCATCTGAGCGTTTCTCCGAGTTCGTCCAGAAACGTTTCGAGGTCGTGCTTTTCCCGGAAGATCGCGCCTTCGATTGCCGCTTCGACGTAACGGTGTACGCGGTGCAACAGAAGTCCTAGACCGACGGCTACGGCGCCCTCGAGCGCCGCGCTCAACCAGTCCCCCACCGTTAGTCTGCGCGCGCGAGGCTCGACCAAAAAATGTCCTGTCAGCCAGTCCACGCCGAAGATGACGATGCCCGCGAAGAGCGCCATCACGGTATACACCGCGTACCGGCTGACGATGAAGCGGGGATCGACGAACCGGGTCTTCAGCAAAGCATATGCGGCGCCGGCCGGGAAGAAGATATATCCGAAAACGGCGACCGCATAGACCATGTCGTCATCGACGATCAGGGCAACGATGATTGCGATCAGCGACGCAACCATCCCGATCGTAGCCCACCGAATTCGCAGCCGTATCTCACCGTCCGCGCCCCTGAAGCGCCCGATGAGCGCGCCGATCGCTAACAGCCCTGCGATCGCTTGGATCCCAGCGAACACCTGAATGCCGATTTCACCGAATATCGCCTGCGGCGATATTCTGTGCAGCGCGGCAATCAGTGTGATGACGGCCACCGTGAGGGCGCTCGCGACGAGCATTCCGATCGCGATCCGCTGAGCCCACAAACGCCACTGCCCGATGTTGTCGTCGGGGAAGCGCAACGCCACGATCAGCAGCGCGGGCACAAAGCCGGCCTGAAAAATGATCGTTCCAATCGCGTCCAGCGGAACGTCGATATCGCGCGCGCCGTGAACCGTCACGTACGGGAATCCCGATGGCAGGATCGCCAAGATGAGAGCGCCTGTCATGACACCGGGGCGGAGAGTGAACAGCACGGCGGCGATCAGTATGGCGATGATGAATGCAATCGATGAATCGATCGCAACGAGCGCGTTCGGCACATCCTGCGTGAACGCCGTCGTCCAAGCCGGATATATCAGTGCGGTCCTGCTCCGCCCCCCGTCTTCGAGCGTGACTTCGTACCGTTCGCCTTCCCGGAGTGCGAAGTTGTTCCACTCGTTGAGAAACCGGTCGGTCATCGCATCGTGAACGACGCGGTCGCCTGAGACGACACCGGCTCGCTCCGCGGGCGAGTTCTCGCCGACTGTGACCACCGTCGTAGACGTCGGGTCGAGCTCCATCCCGGACCACACATACGGCGAGAAC
>DATHLL010000254.1:0-14923 GCA_035488195.1 Candidatus Elarobacter sp.
CGGCATCACCCATTTGTGGACGCCGCCGATGATCTCGATCCCGCCTGCACGGCGCTCGAACAGCGTATCGAGATACCACGTCATCTCGTTGAGATATTCGAGCAGCGGCGGCGCCTCGGCGTCGAACGTCGCGTAGACGAAGCCTTTGTACTCGTCGACTTGCGCGACCGGGACGAGACCCCATTCCTCCCGCCGCAGGTCGCCGTGATACGCGTCTTTCCAAAACGGGACGCCGATCAAGGCGCCGTCGTTACGGTACGTCCAGCCATGATAGGCGCAGGTGAAGCTGGAGGCGTTACCGTCGTCGGCACGGCAAAGCCGGTTCCCGCGATGGCGGCACGAGTTCAAGAACGCGCGAATCCGACCGTCGCCGCCGCGGGTGACCAAGACGGGGTCTTCGCCCATATACGTCGTGAAAAAGTCGCCGGGCTGCTCGATCTGACTCGCATGACACAGGAAGAGCCAGCATCGAGCGAAGATCCGTTCCAGCTCGAGCCGGTAGATTTTGGGATCGCTGAAGATCCTGCGGCTGACGAGCCCCCGGCGGATCTCGTCGGCGAACCCCACTTCGGAATCGCGGATCAAAAGAAGATACTCACGTTCTTGACCAAGAGCACGTTCTGATCGAGCACGATCTTGCGACGGGCAACCTTCCACGAGTCGCCGGTGCGCCGCAAGACGTCCTGACGCGAGCCGACGTAGAACTCTTCTTCCCTCTCCGCGCGCGTTCGATAGACGACGAAGTTCGAGTACACCGTGACCTCGGAGGCACCGAGATCGCCCTCGACCTCGACGTTCGTGATGAGATGCCGCGTCCGCGACGGCGGGTCTTCGGCCCAGGCCATCCCCGTGTCGAGGCGCGCCACCCGGCGCTCGAGCGTCGCTTTCGTCTCGTCGAGGAGCGCCAGCTCGTCTTCGCGGGTGACCTCGCGATCGACGTCCCGTTCGCGGTCGGCGATCTTGATCGCTTTGCTGTGCTTCGGATACCGGTTGCTCTTCATCGGCATCCAGTAGTGCACGTCGTCGGCGAGCAGCTCCAGCCATTCGTGAAACCGCCGTTCGTCGAGCAAGCGCGCTTCTCGGTAGAGAAACTGCTCGATCTCGCGAATCGTCTCCACGTCGAGTCGCGGCTGCTGCCGTTTCGCTTCGAGCATCGGTTTTCTCTCAACCTCCGTCGTTCATGAGCTCGAGCCAGCGGCGATAGAATTGCCGGTGATTGCTCTCGCTCAAGCTGAAATCGCTCGCCCACGCCCCGAGGTCGTCGCGATAGCGTTCGTGTCCCAAGCCCATCTGCGTGTTCAGCGGATAGCGTTGCGCGACGACGCCGCGGCACGAGCGCGTGCACTCCTGCCAATTGTCCATGTCGTCTTGCTCGAACGTCCCGCCCGGGCCGAAGACTTGAATCCCGGCCAACCGGATCGCTTCCTTGACGTGGGGCGGCGCCATCCTGTCGGTGAAGACCCACGACCACACTTCGGTCTTCTCCGGTCCGCGCGGGTGCCAGACGCGGAAGGTTCGTGCGCCGGCGCGCAGCACCGCGAAATTCGGGAAGACGGTGCCGACGATCGGCTTGATCCGCTCCCAGCGCGGACCGAGCCGCTCGCGCGCCTGATCCGCGATCTCCGCTTCGTACGCGATCACTTCGGGCGCCGAGATCCCGTCCAGACTGTCCGGACCGACGCAGATCATGACGTGGCCGTTTCCGGGCGAGACGAGGCTCCCGGGCGTCGCGCCGGTCGTCGGCCCGGTATCGAATCCGGTCACGATCGCCGAGAGGTGGCTCCAACCGACATGGTAGCCGTCGCCGCCGAGATTCTCACCGGGGAACTTCCAGTTACAGGGCATCGTCCATCTCTGCACGCCGCCGATGACTTCGATACCGCCGTCGCGGCGATCGAAGAGCGCATCAAGGTACCACGCCATCTCGCCGAGGTTCTCGAGCAGCGGCGGCGCTTCCGGATCGAACGTTCCGTAGATGAAGCCCTTGTACTCGTCCACCTGCGCGACCGGGACGAGACCCCACTCGTCGCGGTGCAATTCACCGAAGTACGCCTCTTTCCAGAACGGGACGCCGATCAGGCTCCCGTCGTTGCGATACGTCCAGCCGTGATAGGCGCAGGTGAAGCTCGTGGCGTTGCCGTCGTCGGCGCGGCAAAGGCGGTTTCCGCGATGACGGCACGAGTTCAGGAACGCCCGGACGCTGCCGTCCGTGCCGCGCGTGACGAGAACGGGATCCTCGCCCATATAGCTCGTGAAGAAATCGCCCGGCTGTGCGATCTGGCTTTCATGGCATAGGAAGAGCCAGCTGCGCGCGAAGATGCGCTCGAGCTCTTCCCGATAGATCTCGGGGTCGACGAAGATGCGGCGGTCGACCAGGCCGTTCTCCAGGTCCACCAACCCCTCGAGTTCCATCTTACGGTTTCGCCGTCGCCTTCACTTTGGTCAAGTGGTACAGGTTCGGCGGCGGAGTGCAGCGGTCGCAGGTGATCCCGGGTTCCTGCGGTGCCGCGACGATCGGGTTCGTCAGCTTTTGTATCCGTGCACCGGGCGTCGGTTTGCCGGTCAGCGCCGCGGTCAAGGAGAGCTCGGGCAGGATCGCCGGGTTGAACACCTCGTCGAAGAACGAGTCCTGGACCTTGCTCTTCGGAAACGCGTTGCAGCCGTTCGCGAACCGGTCGCCGCTGCAGAGCCTCACCTTGTCCGCCGGCACCCACGGGAGCGGATACTCGACGTAGTGCGGGACGTTCGTGCGCTGCTTCGTCAGCATCTCCATCAAGAGCTTGAATCCGTACCCGGCGGTCGCCGGGGTGCCGCCCGACGACACGCCGCGCAAGCCGCGCGCTTGCAGCTTCGGGTCGGCGAGCGCCAAGCGGAAGCCGTTCGACGCTTCACCGGTCATCGGGACGAGCTTCTGCCGGCCGGATGCGAGCAGCGCCTTGACCGCGCCCGACTCGCCCGCCGTCGACCAGATCGCGTCGACGTCGGGATGAGCGGCGAGCGCCTTCGAGGTCTCGGCTTGGACGGTCTCGTCGGTGGCGTTGCCGTAGTACTCGAAGGTCTTGATCCGGGGATACTTCTTGAAGACCGACATCGCGCCGTTGTAGTGCCGAACGTCGGCGATGAAACCGGGGATCAGCCGAACGACGAAGACGTTGCCTTTCCCGCCGATCAGGTTGACCAGCTCCTGCGCCGAGTTTTCGCCGAAGCCGGAGGTCAGCGTGCTGACGTTGTAGGTGCACGGCTCGAGCGACGTCAGCTCGAACATCATGAAGACCACGCCCTTCTCGCAGCCGCGGCGGATCGTGCGGTTGAGCGCGGTCGTGGAGACCGGCATGCTGATGATCGCATCGGCGCCGCTCGCGATCATGCTCTCGTAGTCCGAGATCTGCTTCTGAGGATCCGTCCCCGAGATCACCTCTTTCAGCTCCACCTCCTGGTCGTAGGGCGGAGTCGCCGCGAGCGCTTTGACGACGTTGGCAGCCTCGCTGAGCCAGGCGTCGCCCGTGAAGCTGAGGCTGAGGTAGATCTTGAACTTCTTCGGCTGCGCCAGGGCGGCATCGCTGCTGCCCGCCGCCACGGCGAGGAAGAGTGCGGCGGTCATCAACACGAGCAGTCGCTTCAACGCTATTTCCTTCCTACGCGCCGGCGTCGAGCCGGGCTGTGCTGGTTTGAATCCCCGAAGGCGGCTTGAACCAACGTGACACGTCGGAACGCAGCAGGAGCAGTGCGATCAGGATGACGGAGCCGTAGGCGACGATGCGCCAGCCTTCGCCGACGGCGAGCCCGGTGACGAGCGTCGTGAACGTGGTCAAGAGAAGCGCGCCGGCGGCGACGCCGGCGAGGCTCCCGCGGCCGCCGGCGATCGACGTCCCGCCGACGACGACCGCCGCGATCGACGGCAAGAGATAGCTCTGCCCCATCGTCAACGTCGCGCCGCTCGAATATCCCATCATCAGGATACCGGCGAGGCCGGCCGTCGCGCCGCTCACCGCATAGCACAAGATCGTCACGCGGCGGACCGGCAACCCGGCGAGGAACGCCGCGTTGGGGTTGATCCCGATCGCGTAGACGCGCCGTCCCAACGCCGTCATGCGCTGGACGATCGAGCCGAGCGCGGTCAGCGCGATCGTGAGGACGACGACGGGCGGCAAGCCGATCCAGCTCCCGGTGAAGAGGCTCGAGATGAAGGGTGAGGCGCTCCCTCGCGGGACGCCTTGCGTGATCCCGAGAAACGCGCTGGCCGCGATCGTCCCCATCGCGAGGGTCATGACGAACGGCGGGATGCGAGCGAACGCGACGCCGATGCCGCTGATCGCGCCGACCAGTCCCGTGATCGCCACGATCGCCGGCACGCCCCACCAAAGCGCCGTCGCCGAATCGCCGATCCAGGCGAACGCGAGGATCCCTCCGAGCGTCATCACCGAGCCGACCGCGAGATCGAGGCCGCCGATCAGAACGACGAAATGCTGGCCGAACGCGACCACCATGACGAACGACGCCAGCACCAGGATCGCTTCGATCTGACTCGCCGATCCGAAACCCGGCCCGACGCGGCTCATGACCAGCATGAAGGCGATCGTGATCGCGAACAACGTCAAGGCTTGCGCGTCGTCCCGGCCGATCTTCATGCCGGCCTCACCCGCAGGGCGCGCTCGCAGAGAGCACCGATCAGGAGCGCCAGGATGATCGTCGAGCCTTGCGCGATCCCGGTGTAGAACGAAACCACGCCGATCGAGAACAAGACTTTCTGCAGCAGGCTCAGCGTCGCCGCACCGATCATCGCGCCCAGCAGTCCGCCGTAGCCGCCGGCGAACGAGACGCCGCCGACCGCGACCGCGGCATACGCCGAGATCAGGTAGGTGTTGCCGGAGTTCGGATCGCCGGTCGCCGTGACCGCGCTCAGCATGTATCCGGCGAGCCCGTACAATGTGCCGGCTGCGCAGAAGGCCCAGAATTTCGTTCGGCGCGTGCGCACACCGGCCAAAGACGCGGCGGCCTCGTCGGCGCCGACCGCGTACAGCGCGACGCCCCAGCCGGTACGCCGTACGGCCATCCAGAGAACGAGGACGACGGCGGCGACGATCGCCGCGACGGGGACGAACCCGCCGGCGATCCCGGTGAGGCCGTCGGAGATCAGCCGCGGCACGGTCCCGCCGGGAGCGCCGAGCACCAGCAGCGCGAGTCCGGAGCAGACGATCATCGTCGCGAACGTTGCAGCGACGGATTGCAGATCGCGATAGGCGACGAGAAAGCCGTTCGCCGCTCCTACGAGCAGTCCGACCGCGAGCGCGAGGCCGAGTCCGAGGACTGCGCCGGCCGGGCCCTCGGGCAACGCCGTCGCGATGAGCACGTTGCTGAGCGCGATGACGCCGGCCACCGACAAATCGAAATTGTGCGTCAAGACGACGAGCGCGGCCCCCGCGGCCGCGAGCGCCAGCGGGATCGCGTTGTCGAGCAGATCGTTCATCCCGGGGATCGTCACGACGGTCGGATCGCGCGCCGCGAGGATCGCAAACAGCACCAGGTAGAACGCCAGCGCGCGCAGCGTCCCGTCACCGATCGCGCGCACGAGCGGCTTCCGAGCCGGCAGCCCGCGCGGTCGCGGCACGCTTCGCGCCGCCCCGTCGAGCCGGCCGGTGGCGAGCGCGATCAGGCGGTTCTCGGCGAGCTCCTCGCCGGCGACGTCGGCGACGATCGTACCGTGATACATCACCAGGCAGCGGTCGCAGAGCTCGACCAGCTCGGAGAGCTCGGTCGAATAGATCAGCACGCTGCGGCCGCCGGCGGCGAAGCGCCGGATGATTCCGTAGATCGACTGCTTGGTGCCGACGTCGACGCCGCGCGTCGGGTCGTACAAGATCAGCGTGCGCGCCCCGGAGAGCAAGACGCGTGCGACGAGCGCCTTCTGCTGGCTGCCGCCCGAGAGCGCCTCGATGTCCATGGTGAGAACGCGCTCGGGAAGATCGACGTGCCGTGCCTCGTCGAGCACGCAGCGGCGTTCCCGGCGGCGATCGATCAACCCGAATCGCTGCAACCGCCCGACGACCGGCAACGAGACGTTCGCCTCCACGTCGAGCCCGGGGAAGACGCCTTCGCTCTTCCGTTCCTCCGGTAAGAACCCGATGCCGGACTGCTGCGCGCGCGCCGGCGACGGGAGGCGGGCTTTCTCTCCCCGCACGCGGATCGTGCCGGTCGCCGGCGGCGTCGAACCGCTCAGCACGCGAAACAACTCGCGCTGGCCTTGACCTTCGAGTGCGGCGATCCCGAGAATCTCGCCGTCGTGCAGCGCGAACGTCACGGCGGAGAACGATGACCCGCTCAGGTTCTCGAGGCTCAGGGCGGGTCGTGCGCCTGCCGCCCGCGTGGAACCCCGCGCGTCGGAACGGCGCGCCGGCGCGCTGCCGACCATCATGCCGAAGATCTGCTCGTCGTTCGTCCGCGCGACGTCGACGGTTCCGATCTTCGTGCCGTTGCGCAAGACCGTGGCGCGCGCGCAGAGCCGCCGCACTTCGGTCAGGCGGTGGGTGATGAACAAGACCGCGGTTCCGTCCGCGGCGATCCGCTCGATCGCCTCGAAAAGCCATTGCGGTTGGGCCAGCGCCGCGGTCGGTTCGTCCAACACGAGGAGGCGTGGGCGAAGGCTCATCGCGCGAATCAGCTCGATCCGCTGGCGCTGTGCCAGCGATACGTCGCGGACGACGGCGTCGGGCCGGATGTCGGTAGCCCCGAACTCGGCGAGAACCGCCGCCGCGGCCGCTTCGTTCGCCTTGCCGGGGCTCGGCAGCGCCAAATTGACGGCGACGGTGAGGTTCGGAAGGAGACTCAGCTCTTGGAACGCCGTCGCGACGCCGGCCCGGCGTGCGTCCATGAGGGAGCGGGGCTCGAAGAGCGCTCCCGCGATCGCGATGCTGCCGCGATCCGGCGCGACGATGCCGTTGAGGATCTTGACGAGGGTCGATTTCCCGGCGCCGTTCTCGCCGACGAGCGCGTGGACTTCACCCGCGCACACGTCGAGTGAGAAGTCTCGCAGCGCCGGCGTGGCGCCGTAGGACTTCGTGAGGCCCCCGACCTCGAGTGCCGGCTCCGAGGGCCGAGCGCCGCGGCGCGGGATGGTCGCCGCCCGCGGGCTTTCGAACACTTAGGGCCGCGCCTTCCGCCGCCGCGCGGGCGCGCGCGTCCGGCCGCCGCTCCGGGCCGCGCCGGTGTAGCCGACGAGCCGCTCGACCATTTCGACGTAGCGCTCCGCTACCGACTCCTCGTCGAGTCTCCCGGCCGGGAGAAACCAGTCGGCCACCGCGCTGCACATCGTCAGCATCGCGATGTTCGTCAGCCGGACGTCCGGGACGTGGAAAACGCCGGCCTCGACACCCGCCTCGAGCACCTCGCGGAACCGCTGCTCGTAGAGGTTCCGTTTGGCGAGAATCTCCTCGCGGTTCTGCTCGGAGAGTGCGCGGATCTCCGTGTGGCTGATGAACGCCTCGCTCTGCCGCCGAGCGTGAAAGAGGACGTGCGTTCGAACGGCGGCGCGCAGACGCTCGCGCGGGGTCGACTCGCTCTCGCACGCCCGCGCAAGACCTTCGAGCAGCGTGTCCATCGTGTGCACGAAGTTGTCGAAGAGAATCTCTTGCTTCGAAGGAAAGTGGTAGTAGAGACTCCCTGCTTCGATCTTGGCGACCTCGGCCAGCGCTCGAACCGGGGTCGCGTGATATCCGTGCGTCTTGAAAAGCGCCGTCGCCGCCTTTCGAATGCGCTCGGTGGCGTCGTCCCGGTCGGGCGTGGGGCGCTTCAGCATTCTATCGGACGCTCGTTAGAATCAAAGCCCGAAGTTCCTCCGGCACGGTTTCCAATGCTAGCCCGGCTCTTCGAAGTTGGCGCCGAAATCGCTCGGCGGCCGCGGCCCCCACCGGTAGTGGGCGTCTTCGGGCGGATAGTCCCGCGCGCACCAGGAGCCGTCGGCCGGGATCTGATCCATGTCGCAAAAGTATTCGGCCAAGCTGTTCCACGGATCGCGCAGGTAATGAAAGAAATTCGATCCGATGACGTGGCGGCCCAAGCCCCAGCCGTCGCGGTAGCCGGCCTCGAGCACCGCTTGAGCCCCCATCCCGATCGCATCGATCGAGGCGACCTCGAAGCTGGCGTGATGAAAGCCCGGCCGCTCGTCGTTCGCGAAGCCGACGATGTGATGATCTCCGCCGAGAGGCGAGTGCATGAACGCGTTGATCGAAGCGCATCGGTCGGAGAGACGCAGACCGAGCACGTCCGTGTAGAACCGGATCATCTCCTCGAGCCGCGGCGTGTGAAGCATGACATGGCCGAGCCGGTACGGCTCGACGGGTGCCTTGGCCGGACAGCTGCGCTCCCCGATCCGCCGGTAACGACCGGGCGTATTGAGAACGATCTCCGGAGCGGTTCGCCCCCGCTGCTCCGGAACGACGCGGACGTTGACGGCGTTGCCGTCGGGATCGCGCAGCCACAGACCGCCGCCGAACTCCGAGTGCGGCTCGGCCGCTTCCGCCGCGCCGTGCGCCGCCATGCGGAGCCGCACGTCGTGCAATCCCGCCTCGTCGCTGGAGAACGTGATGTGGTTCAGCCGCTTGCGCTTGCCCTCGACGAGCCGGACCTGGTCGTGGTCGAGCCCCGGACAGCGAAACCCGATCGTCTCGCCGGACTCGTGCGCCGCCATTCCGAAGGTCGTGTAGAAGCGCCGTCCCTCCTCCGCGTCCGGGACCGTCAGGGCGTAGCCCAAGAGCCGGTTGACCGCCATCAGCGCTCGTCCCGGACCGGGTTGCGCAACACGCCGACGCGTTCGATCTCGACTTCGACCACGTCGCCGTCCTTCATGAAGACGGGCGGGTTCCGGGCTTGACCGACGCCGCCCGGCGTCCCCATCGAGATCACGTCTCCTGGTTCGAGCGTCAGGCATTCGGTCAAGAGCTCGACGGTCTCGTCGACCGCGAAGATCATGTCGCGCGTGTTCGCGCTTTGCATGACCTCACCGTTCAGGCGGGACTGGATCGCCAACCCGACGGCGCCCGGCGGCAGCTCGTCGGCGGTGACGAACCACGGACCGAACGCGCCGGTGCGATCGAAGTTCTTGCCGATCGTCCACTGCGCGGTGAAATGCTGATAGTCGCGGATGCTGCCGTCGTTGAAGCACGAGTATCCGGCGATGTACTCGAGCGCGTTCGCCTTCGAGACGTGGCGCGCGGTCTTGCCGACGATCGCGGCCAGCTCCGCTTCGTAATCGAGCTTCGGCGAGCAGCGCGGCCGGAGGATCGGTTCACCGGCGGCGACGAGCGAGGTGTCGCTGCGCAAAAAGAAACTCGGATATTCCGGCTTCGTGTGCCCGCCCTCCGCGGCGTGATCGACGTAGTTGAGGCCCAGACAGATGATCTTCCCCGGGTGCGGGATCGGAGGCAGCAGTCGAAGATCGCCGAGCGATCGCCGTGCGCCGGCACCCGCCGTTCGCACTGCCGCCGCCACCGCATCGTGGGCCGGCTTGCCGCGGGCGATGAACGCGAGAAGATCCGTGGGCAGGTCTGCGCCGAGCGCCGCCAAGTCGACGACCGTTGCGCCCTCGCAAACCCCGAGCCGGGCATCTCCGTTCTCCTCGAACGTTACGAGTCGCATCGGATCGCTAACCCCTTCCGACGAACGGCATGTTCGTCGCCATCACGGTCATGAACAGCACGTTCGCGTCGAGCGGCAGGTTCGCCATATAGAGCACTCCCTGCGCGATGTGGTCGAGGTCGAGCCGCGGCTCGGCCACCACCGTCCCGGCGGCCTGCGGCGCTCCGCTCGCATACGCCGCCGTCATCTCGGTCGCCGCGTTGCCGATGTCGATCTGGCCGCAGGCGATGTTGTATCTCCGGCCGTCGAGCGAGGTCGATCGCGTCAGACCGCTGACGGCGTGTTTGGTCGCGGTGTACGCGATCGTGTTCGGGCGCGGCGCATACGCGGCCAGCGACCCGTTGTTGATGATGCGACCGCCTTGCGGGTGTTGCGCCTTCATCAGCCGGACGGCCTCTCGGGTGCAATAGAACATCCCACTCAGATTGGTATCGACCGTCGCTCTCCAGGCTTCCACCGAGAGGTCTTCGATCGGGGTCGGCGGCGGGTTGACCCCAGCATTGTTGAACAGTAGATCGAGCCGGCCGAACGCGGATTTGGTCGCGGCGAAGAGCGCCGCGACGGCGGCGGGATCGGTGACGTCCGTCGGGACGGCGAGCGCGTTCCCGTCGCCTTCTCGGATCGCGGCCGCCACGATCTCGAGCTGCTCCGCCCGCCGCCCGGCGAGAACGAGCGAGAATCCGGCGCGTCCCAAGGCGGACGCCACCGCTCGACCGATCCCGCTGCCGGCGCCCGTTACCAGCGCAACGTCGCTCTTCGCGCTCATGACAGGGTAGGTGTCCCAGTTGAATCGGCAGACACGGCGGCCTCCGGACGCGAAACGCTTGCGTATGCGAGGCGTAAAGGTAAACCGCCGCAGCGAAAGGTCCTTCCCCTGTCGATAAACCGGTCGCCTGGAGACGCCGAACAAGAAAGAGTGTTCCGCGCACCATCGTTCGAGGATCGCATGGAGCGCTGGCTGCGGACCGACGACCTGCCGGGGGTCGTCGAGGAGCCGGCCGGCGCGACCGCGCCGCTCTCCTTCTCGCAGGAAGAGTCGTGGTACCAGGCGGCGCTGCAGAGAGACGACCCGACCTATCAGGAGTACGACGCGGTCCTGATCCGCGGGCCGGTGGACCGCGCCGCGATGGAGCGCGCGGTCGCGGCGCTCGCGGAGCGGCACGACGCCTTCCGCATCGCCTACCCGCTCGAGCGCGGCGGTCCGGTCATGCGGTACCTGGACGCGCCGGCGCTTCCGTTCACCTACGTCGACGCGCGCGGCGACGCTGCGGCTGACCCGCGCCGGTACGCCGAAGACTACGTGCGCCGCGCGGTGCGCGAGAGCTTCGACCTGCAGTCCGCGCCGCCGGCGCACGCCCACCTCGTGCGGGTCGGCGACGACCTGCACGTCTTCGTGATGGTGATCTTCCATATCATCAAGGACGGCACGACCGAGGGGATCCTGGCACGCGACATCTCGCAGCTGTACCGCTGGTTCCTCACCGGCGAGACGCCCGAACTGCCGGCGCTCCCGACGACGCTCGGCGAGCACGCTCGCTGGCAGCGCCGCCTGGAGCGCGCGGGCGCGTTCGACGAGAACGTCGCGTACTGGGCGGAGCGGTTGCGCGCCCTCGCGCCGGCCGACGTCCCCGGCGACTTCGCGCGCCCGGCGATCCTCTCCGACGCCGGCGCGCGCACGTACCGCTTCTACGCGCCCGAGAAGGTGGCGCGGCTGCGCGCCCTCGCGCACGCAGAGAACGGTTCGCTCTTCATGGCGCTCATGACGGCGTTCGCGCTGCTGATCCATCGCTACAGCGGTGCGGGCGAGGTCCCGGTCGCGTTCCCCGTGCGCAACCGCTCGGACCGGCTGCGCCCGATGGTCGGGTGCTTCATCAACACGCTGATCGCACGCGAGCGGTGCGACGACGAGCTCTCGTTCCGCGAGCACGTGCGCGCGACGCGCGAGACGCTGCTGGACGCGTACGCGCATCAGGACGCGCCGTTCTCCCGCGTCGTGCAGCGCCTGGCGCCGCCGCGCCGCCCCGATCAGACGACGCTCGCCGCCGCTCTTCTCCTGCTGCGCAACCCGCGCGTCGAGCGGATGGAGCTGCCGGGCTGCGTGTGCGAGCGTCTGGAGATCGACGTCGGGATCGCGAAGTTCGACCTCACGCTCGAGTGCGACGAGCTGCCGGAAGGCTTGCGCATGGGGCTCGAGTACCGCACGACGCTGTTCGAGCGCATCACCGCGGAGCGGATGCTGGCGAACTTCGAGGGGCTGCTGGATGCGGCCGTCGCCGAGCCCGATGCACCGTTCGGCACGCTCGACGCGCTCGCGACCGGTGAACGCGAGCTCGTCGCCGCCTGGAGCAGCGGACCGGCGCGCGCCTCCGACGGGACGCTCGTCGAGGGCGTGCTTCGCGCGTGCGCGACGGCGAGCGACGCACCGGCCGTCGTCGACGGCGATCGCACGATCACGTACGGCGAGCTGCGTGACGCGGCGTGCCGTACGGCGCAGGCGCTCACGGCCGGCGGCCGGCGCCCGCGGACGGTCGCGGTCTACGGCGGCCGTTCGCTCGAGCGCGTCGTCGGGACCCTGGGCGCGTTGTTCGCCGGCGCCGCGTTCTTGCCGATCGATGCGGCCTATCCGCCGGAGCGCGTGCGGTTCATGCTGGAGGACGGCGCCGCCGAGGCGGTCCTCGTCGCGCGCGCGGACGCGACCGCGCACGAGTGGCCGGTGCCGGTGATCGCCGTCGACGACCTCGCGCCGGCGGAACCGGCGCAGACGCCCGCCGTCACGCCGCGACCCGAGGACCCGGCCTACGTCATCTATACGTCGGGGTCCACCGGCCGTCCCAACGCGGTCGTCGTCCCGCACCGCGCCGTCGCGAACTACATCGGCGCGGTCCGCGCCGCGTGCGCGCTCCACCCGGGCGATCGCTTCCTGCAGTTGACCTCGCCGAGCTTCGACATCAGCCTCGAGGAGACGTTCGGCGCGCTGTGCTCCGGCGCGACGCTCGTCGTCTCGAGCGGGAGCGTCGCGAACGCCGTCTCGGCGCTCCTCGACGAGTGCGCGCGACTGCGCGTCTCCGTGCTCGACCTTCCGACGGCGTACTTCAACGAGGTCGTCGCGGCGCTGGAGAGCGCGCACGCGCGCCTGCCGCGCTCGATCCGCGCCGTGATCGTCGGCGGCGAGCTGCTGACGCGCGAGCGCGCCGCGCCGTTCCTCGCCGCGGCGCCCGGCGTGCGGCTCTTCAACGGCTACGGGCCGACCGAGGCCGCGATCGCGGTGACGTTCGGCGAGGTGACGCGCGAGCAGACCGCGCTCGATGCGCCGCTCCCGCTCGGGCCGCCCGTGCCCAACGTGCGCGTCGCGCTGCTCGGCGAGACGCTCCGCCCGGTCCCGATCGGCGCGGCCGGCGAGATCGCGATCGGCGGCGTCGCGCTCGCCGACGGGTATCGCGCGCGGCCGCAACTCG
Source organism: Candidatus Elarobacter sp. (assembly GCA_035488195.1). Classification (GTDB taxonomy): domain Bacteria; phylum Vulcanimicrobiota; class Vulcanimicrobiia; order Vulcanimicrobiales; family Vulcanimicrobiaceae; genus Vulcanimicrobium. Next base: position 13,086 of record DATHLL010000254.1, read on the forward strand.
ACGCCGATCGCTTCGTGCACGACCCGGTGACCGGCGAGCGTCTCTACCGGACCGGCGACCTGGGCCGCTTCGCGCCGGACGGCGGGTTGCGGTTCCTCGGCCGCACCGACGATCAGCTCAAGGTGAACGGGTACCGGCTCGAAGCTTCCGAGGTCGAATCGGTCCTGCTCGCGCATCCGAACGCCGGCGACGCCGCGGTGTTCCTCGACGACCGGAAGCGCCTCGTCGCGTGCATCGTGGCCGCGGGCCCGCTGCGGATCGAGGATCTGCGCGCGCACGCCGCGCGAGCGCTCCCCGCTTTCGCGGTTCCGGAACGCATCGTTGCCGTGCCGCGCATCCCCCTCACCGCGAACGGGAAACGGGATCGCGCGGCGCTGCAGGAGTGTGCCTCGCAAGCACGGCGCACCCCGAAGGAATCCGCCCACCACCGCCTCTCGCCGGTCGAGCAACGGCTGCTCGACATCTGGTGCGACGCGCTCGGACGCGACGACATCGGCGTCGACGACGACTTCTTCGCGCTCGGCGGACACTCGCTGCTCTCGGCGCGCATGTTCACGCGCATCGAGGCCGACTTCGGCGTGCGGCTGCCGCTGCAGACGCTGTTCGCGCGTCCGACGATCGCTTCGATCGCGAACGCGCTGGAATCCGGTATCGTCGAGGTCACCTCGCTGGTGACGGTCCACGAAGGACAGCGCTCGGGAAGGCCGTTCTTCTATCTGCACGGCGACTTCAACGGCGGCGGCCTGTACACGCGCCGTTTGGCGAAGTCGTTGCGGGTCGACCGGCCGCTCTACTCGGTCGCGCCCCACGGCTCGATCGGCGATCCGATACCGCCGTCGATCGAAGCGATCGCCGACGACTACGTGCGGCTGATTCGCGAGCTCCAACCGTCGGGGCCGTACACCGTGGGCGGCTTCTGCCTCGGCGCTTCGATCGCGATCGAGATCGCACGCCGGCTGCAAGCCGCGGGCGAGCGCGTCGATCCCGTGATCGCGGTGCAATTGCCGACCGACGTCTACGTCTACGCATCGCTCACCAGGGCCGCGAACGCGCTGGCGCGCGCGTTGCGTGATCCGGCGGCCGCCTCGCATCTGATGTACGTCGCGAAGATCCCGTGGCGCGGGTTCGAGCGCGCGTGGCGGTGGGCCTCGAAACTGCTCGACCCGCGGCGGCGGCGGCTCGCATACGCGGCGTTCACGCGCCGCTGGGACCGTTACGTGGTGAAGCGGCGCTTCGGCGAGCCGTTGCGCTGGGGCAGCGACATCGGCGACGAGCTCGTTCGCATCGTGAACCGGTACGCGCCCACGCGCTACCCCGGGCCGGTCGAAGTGATCTGGGCGTTCGAGTCCGGCGCCGGCCCGCTCTCCGGGCCGGCTCTGCGGCGGGCCGCCGCCTCGGCCCGGACGGCGTATGCCCCGGGAGGCCACATGTCCGCGCTGACCGCGTACACCGAGGAACTCGCGGACGTGATCGGCGACGCGCTGCTCGCCGCGGCCGGGCGGGGCTCAACGTCGTCGACCTTCCGGCGCTGAAAGTCGTCGACCGCCTCACGCCGAAACCGGTCCGGCGCACCGGATCGCACGAAGAGTTACGGGCGCCTTAGAACTGCACCGCGCTGAACATGAACTGGCTGTTCGACCCTGCGGTCATGGACGGCCAGGCGGCGGTGACCTTGAAGACTTTGTTCGTCGTGTTGTAGTTCGCCGGGAACGTCGTCGCGTTCGAGGCGTTGTAGTAGTAGGTCACGGTCGTCGGCGCGGTGCCGGTCGAGGAGTAGCCCGGCGTGTTCATGTAGCCGCCGTCCTTCGCCCACGAGTTCGCGTTCGAGCCGTCGTCGG
>DATHLL010000255.1:0-3541 GCA_035488195.1 Candidatus Elarobacter sp.
CGGGGAGGAGAAGGGCGTTTCCGGCGCCTATCCCCCATCCCGTGGCCCCCGGAAACTGGGGGTCATGGCCGTCGAGGTATCGCCTCGGCGGGGTTCCTACATACCTGCTATTGATCACGGAGTCCGGCCCAGCAAGCCGGAGCGGGGGACTATCCAGGCAGGGGTGAACGCGCCGGTCGGCGCGCGGGCGATTTCTTCCGTCCGAACCCGTCAACTAACCCCGTACGTGTGGAAGAAGGAGCAGTTTTGCGTCGTTCCATCCTCACCGGGTTTGCCGTTTGCTTTCTCTCGGCCGGTCTGCCGGCTTTGGCGAGCGCCCAATCCACGAGTGAACCGAGCGCCCCGGCCGCCGCGACGACGGCCGTGACGAGCGCTCCGGCCGCCGCGCCGGCCGTCAGCACCGCCACCACGGCCACCGAGGTCGCCGAGCCGACCGACGGCGCCGACCTCAGCATGTGGAACGCGGCCTCGGCGAAAGCCGACGATGCCGCCGCCGGGACCCCGGCGACCGTTCCGCCGGCCCGCCTCTCGCGGGTCCTCCACCTCCAGAAGTTCGCCGGCGGGATCGCCGCGCGCGGCGCCGCGATGGCGTCGAACCTGACCAGGAACGCGATGCGGTTTCTGGGCGTCCCGTATGCGTTCGGCGGCACGTCGGGCTACGGGTTCGACTGCTCCGGCTTCACGCAGCACGTCTTCGCGATGATGGGCGTCCACCTGCCGCGGATGGCCGACGAGCAGTACTACGCCGGCAAGTCGTTCCAGGGGCAGCCCCGGCGCGGCGACCTGGTGTTCTTCCACACGTACGCCGCGGGCGTCTCGCACGTCGGGATCGCGCTGGGCGACGGAAAGTTCATCCACGCCTCGTCGAGCCACGGCGTGATGGTCTCGAGCCTGCACGACTCGTACTGGGGCCCGCGCTACCTCGGCGCAAAGCGCGTCGTCAACTAACGTCGAACGGCTGCCGTCGTGACCGGCGGCGGCGAGGATCTCGAACTCCGGCAGAGAGCGGCCAACGCCTACGTGGTGTGGCCGCTCGCCGTGCTGGACCTGTTCCGCGAGCCGCCCGACGCGACGGCCTGGTCGCGGCTCCACACCCGCCAAGCCTTCGTCTACGGGATCGCGGGGACGCTCGCGTACCTCGTCCTGCTCGCGCTCCCGCTGATCCTGACGATCCTGATCCCGCCGCTGGCCGGCTCGAGCACGGCGATCGTGGTGATCTACTCGCTCGGCCTGTTCGCCGACATCCTGGGCGCGCTGTTCTGGTTCGGCCTCTCGATGAGCTATCGCGAGCGCGCGCTGCGCGGCCAGCTCTTCGCGATCCCGTACGTCACGCCGGTCGCCGACCGCGTCTTCCGCCGCGAGCGCTGAGCCGCGCGCCCTCCGAGGGAACGATGCGGGCGGGGCGAAGGCCCTCCGCCGCGCACGATGGGGCGTAGCCAAGCGGTAAGGCAGCGGACTTTGACTCCGCCATGCGTTGGTTCGAATCCAGCCGCCCCAGCACCGACGTCCGCCGGAGACGATCGGCGGAGTCAAAAGGCCGCTGCCTTACCGCAGCGGAGGCGCTTGCGCCGGAGCGGCTTTCAACTACGGGGGTCCCCGGCGTGCGCAGCACGCTGGGGCAAGCAGCGGACTTTGACTCCGCCATGCGTTGGTTCGAATCCAGCCGCCCCAGCACCGACGTCCGCCGCAGACCCGGCAGCGCGCGCAGCGCAGGAACGAGCGAGCGCTCGCGCAAGTCGGGCCCATGCGTACCGGGCCGTCTTCGATCCTGCGCCGTCTCGCCGCCGCCGCCGCGCTCTGTGCCGTGATCGCGGGGATGCTCGCGCCGTCCGCAATTGCCGGCGCGGCCGACCCGGCCGCGAGCGGCGCGGCCAACGACGCCGCGAACGGGTACACGCGCGGTCAGGAACTGTTCCACGAGCGGAAGTACGCCGACGCCGTCGCCGCGCTCGACGCGTACGTCGCGGCGCATCCGCGCGACGCGCGCGCGATCGTGCTGCGCGGCGACGCGAAGGCGAACCTCGGGCAGAACGCCGAGGCGCTCAAGGACTACAACACCGCCATCAAGATCGAGCCGGAGTACCAGTACGCGTACGTGACGCGCTGCGAGACGCGGCTGCAACTCGACGACACCGCCGGCGCGCTCTCGGACTGCGACAACGCGGTGCGGCTCGACAACACCGACGCGCTCGCGTACGAGGACCGCGGCGACGTCCACTTCAGCCGCGAGGCGTACGCGCTCGCGCTGAACGACTACGACAAGGCGGTTCAGCTCGGGCGGTCCAGCGCGTATCTGTTCGGCGCCCGCTGCGACACCGAGCGGCTCGTCGGGAAGCGCGACCTCGCGCGCACCGACTGCGAGAAGGCGCTCTCGCTCGATCCGAAGAGCCGGCGCGGCCTGTGGGCGCGCGGCCGCCTCGCGATCGCCGAGGCGCGCTATACCGACGGGATCGCCGACATGAACGCGTACATCGCGCAGAACCCCTCGTCGTCGACGACCGCGTACTACTTCCGCGGGCTCGCGTACAACCGCATCAGCAGCTACCGGCTCGCGCTCGAGGACCTGCGCACGTACGTCCAGCGCGACGCGACGGATCCCGACGGCTACCGCGAGCGCGCGCTGGCGCTGTACGGAACCGGCGACAAGCAGGGCGCGCTGGCCGACCTCGACGTCGCGCTCCGCGGGTATCGCAAGGCGGGCGACACCGCGCAAGCCGAGCGCGTCGCCGCGATGGTCAAAGCGATCTCCGCCGGGCAGCAGCCCGTGCCGTAGCATGCCCCCCGAAGCGCTCGAGTCGGTGCTCGGCGCGTTCGGGCGCGGCGAGCTGGACGGCGTCGCGGCGTGGTTCGCCGAGGACGCGACGTACCAGGAAGCGCGGAAGGCGCCGATCCGCGGTCGCGACGCGATCGCGGCCGAGTTCGCGCGCTTCGCCGCGACCGGCGTCCCGTTCCGGTTCGAGGTCGACGAGGTGATCCGGAACGCGGAGCGCGCGTGCGTCGTCTACCGGTTCGCGGTCCCCGGAGGCGCGGGCGAGGGGTGGCGCGAACGCGCCGGGTGCGCGACGGTTCGCTTCGACGAACGCGGGCGCATCGCGGCATGGCGGGAGTACGAGGGATGAACGTCAACGGAACTACGTCTCAGCACAGTCATCACGAGGATCTCTCGATCCACGTCCACGTCGTCGACGACGTGCAGGTCTACGAGCTCTCCGGCTCGCTGGACATCGCGACCTCGCCGTCGGTCCGCGCCGCGCTGGTCGCGGCCTCCGAGCGCGGCAGCCACCGCCTCATCGTCGACCTGACGCTGGTCGACTTCCTCGACTCGACCGGCCTCGGCGCGCTGATCGGCGCGCAGCGCCGCGCGAAGGAGTTCGCCGGCGAAGTCCGCCTGGTCGCGAAGGAAGGCCAGATCCTGCGCCTCCTGCGCATCACCGGCCTGCTCAAAGTCTTCGCCGTCTACCCGACCCTCGAAGAAGCCGTCAAAGACGGCCAACGCGTAGGCGATTTATGACCGCAATGTCATCCTGAGCCTGTCGAAGGA
>DATHLL010000256.1:0-11474 GCA_035488195.1 Candidatus Elarobacter sp.
ACGCGACGATCTCGACGTACGCGTGGTCCTCGGCCGAGAACGCCTCGACCAGCGCCGAGACCGAGGTGAAGGTCAGGAAATAGACCGTCGGCCCGACTCTGAACGGCGTGCCGATGAACGCCTTCCACGGCATCTGCCCGACGCGCGGGATGTGCGCGAGCGTCTGGTGCGCGTGGACGTCGTTCCACGAGCAGGTCCGGCCGGTCCGCAGCAGCTCGGCGACCAGCGTCTCGGCGATCGGCAGGCGCGAGCCGACCGCCAGCGCGCCGTCGACCGCGGCGCCGTTCTGGTTCATGTCGATCACTGCGTCGGTGCCGTCGAGATGGGTGATCATCCCGAAGAACTCCGGCCCGGGATGGATCGCGCAGGACGATTCGAGGAGCACCGCGCGCAAGAACGCGTCGTCGTCGAGCGCCGGCTGCGAGGCGAGCTTCCAGAGCGTCTCGAGGCGCCGCGAGTGGTGCTCGACGCGGTGGAGCTGTTCGCCGAGCAGCGCTTCGAGGTGGAGCGCGCGGGTGCGCCAGCGGAGCAGGTCGCGGATCGCGCCGATCAGGACCGAGGCCGAGGCGCCGAGGTAGAGCGCGCGCGCGACGTACCAGGCGCCGGTGAAGCGCCGCGGTTCGACCAGGGTGAGCGCGACGTCGAGGGTCAGCGCGAGGATCGCGAGGATCAGCCCGGCGTCGACGCCGTCGCGCGCCCGCTGGCGGTACGCGACGACCGCGGCGAGCGAGCACGCCAGGAGCAGCACCCCGCCGGCGACCGGCGTCACGACATAGGTCGCGTCGCCCGCCAGGAGCGCGGCCGGACCGCCCGGGATCAGGCCGGCGGCGATCGCGCCGGAGGTGAGGGCGGCCGCGCAGACGGTGGTCGCGGCGAGGAAGCGGTGCGCGTCCCGCGCGGGGAGCTCGGGCTCGTTCCCGCGCCGCAGCAGCGCGTAGACGAGGGCGCCGAGCGCGAACCCGGCGCAGCGCAGGACGTCCATCCACGACGCGAGGTTCGGCCCCGCCCGGAACACCGGCGGAGCGCCGGGGGCGAGCGGGATCGAGCCAGCCTGCGCGACCGTCACCATCGCGACCGACAGATACGTCAGCGCGAGGAGCGCCGTCGAGCGGCGCGGCGCGCGGGCGTACAGCGCGATCAGCACCCCGAACGTCGCGACCTCGGCGACCGCGGCGGCGACCAGCGCGGCCGGGCCCAGCATCCCGAGGCGCGGCAGCAGGACGTGCGCGAACGGCAGCGCGGCCAGCGCGAATCCGACCAGCGCGGCCGATCCGAACGCGTACGGCGGGAGTGAGAGGACGCGGGCAGACTGCATGAGGCTCCGAGCGGGGATGGCGGACGCCTCGCGGTCTCGACCGCCGGGCACCCGCCATACCATCGTATCGGGAGAGACGCGCGCCCAAGCGAGCCCCAAACGGTATGGTTTTCCAAACACGGCCGCGGCCTCATGTCGCAACCGAGGAGAACCGATCCGGTTCTGTGAAGATGACGCCCCAACATCCGGCTCTTGACGGAACGCGAGTTCCTCGAACCGGCCTCTCGCCCCGCCGAGGAGCGGCGGAGCGCTTCCACCCGTAAGGCGCAATGGACCTACAAGACGCGACGCCCGCCGTCATGACGCGGCCGCGACGTCGCCCGGCGCACGACAACCACAGCCGCGCGGAGAAGCCGCGGGCACCGCACCTTCGGCCGTATCAGGTCGAGGCGCAACAGGCGATCCTCGAGCACCGCGCGCGCGGCGTGCGCAGTCAGCTCGTCTCGCTCGCGACCGGGCTCGGGAAGTCGGTCGTGATCGCGACGCTGCCGAAGCTGCTCTCGCTGCGGCCCGGCGACGTGACGGTCGTCGTCGCGCACCGCGACGAGCTCATCGAGCAGCTCGTCGACAAGTTCCGCGTCGAGAACCCCGACGCGCTGATCGGCGTCGAGAAGGCGGAGCGCCGCGCCTCGGAAGACTGCAGCATCGTCGTCGCGACGGTGCAGACCCTGGCGGAGAAACGGCTCGAGGAGTTCGTCGCGCGCTTCCGGCGCAGGATCGCGCTGTTCGTGATCGACGAGGCGCATCACGCGGCGGCGCCGTCGTACCGCGCGATCGTCGACGCGGTCCTCGGGCAGCGGCCCGAAGCGATGATCCTCGGCTTCACCGCGACGCCGAACCGTGGCGACGGGGTCCGCTTGGTCGACGTCTTCGAGAAGATCGTCTACACGATGGACGCCCGCAAGGGGATCGACGCCGGCTACCTGGTGCCGGTGAAGTCGTACGCGGTCGCGACCGGCGTCAACCTCGACGAGGTCGCCTCGCGCGGCGGCGACTTCGTGATCGGCCAGCTCGCGCAAGCGGTCAACATCGGTCAGCGCAACGCGCGGATCGTCGCCGCCTACCAGCAGCACACGCCCGGGAAGAAGGCGCTGGTCTTCACCGCCTCGGTCGAGCACGCGCGCGACGTCGCCGAAGAGTTCGTCGCGAACGGCCTCAACGCCGAGTGGGCCTCGGGCGAGACGCCGCGCGAGGAGCGCGAGCGGATCGTGCGCGAGTTCCGCGGCGACGGGATCGACGTCCTGGTCAACTGCGGGCTGTACCTCGAAGGGTTCGACGTCCCGTCGGTCCAGGTGATCCTGAACGCGCGCCCGACCAAGTCGACGACGCTCTACACGCAGATCACCGGGCGCGCGCTGCGCCCGCTCGACGAGATCGCGGTCCCGCTCTCGAACACCAACTCCGGCCTCGAGCGGCGCGAGCTGATCGAGAAGTCGCCGAAGCCGGCGGCGATCGTGATCGACCTCGTCGACCAGGCGCACCGCCACCAGCTCGTGACGGTCCCCTCGCTGTACGGTCTGCCGCCGCACATCGACGCGCAGGGCCGGATGACCGCGCAGGTCGCCGACAAGTTCGAGGAACTGCTGCGCCGCGATCCCAAGCGCGCGGCGAAAGTCCGCAGCGCCGAAGAGATCGAGACCGCGCTGGTCGAGATCGACGCGTTCAACGGGCCGCGCGAGATCAAGCCGACCTTCCAGCCGATCGACCCCGAGAGCCACTGGCGGCTCGAGATGCCGCCGCAGAAGACCGCGTACGACCGCAAGGGCCGCCCGATCTCCGAGTTCGCGCGCAAGTGGGACCAGTGGGTCGCCGAGGCGCGCCGCGTCGCGCCGCACGAGGACGCCGAGCGGTTCGCGAACCGGATGCTCGACGTGAACCCGAAGTCGGTGCGCTGGGAGCGCCGCCGCATCGACGTGAAGCGCGACGGCGACAAGTTCGTCACGCTGTACTCGACCGAAGATCTGCCGGAGCGCGTGATCGAGGTCGGCTCCTCGCTCGTGGGCCTGCTCGGCAGCGCGTACCAGCGCGTCGACGAGATGCTCAGCGGCTACGCGCAGATCCCGGTGAACGGGAACGCGCCGCGGCCCGCCCCGAACGGCGCGAACGGCAAGCCGCACGCGAACGGCAACGGCAAGGCGCACTACGCGGCGCAGCACCACGCCGCCGGCGAGAAGACCAACGCGAACCGCGGCCGGCGCCGCCGCCGCGCCCGCCCGCGCTGACACTCACGGCGTGAGGCGGATCGCCGGGGCGCTCGCCGCGCTCGTGCTGCTCGTCTCCGCGCCCGCCGGTAACGGCGGATCGGCGGCGGCCGCGGGACGGCATCCGTGGACCGAGCCCGGCCACCTGCGGATCGGCGTGCTGCGCACGATCGACAACCTGAACCCGCTGCTGAGCGGACAAGCCGCGGTGACCGATCTCTCGCAGTTCCTCTTCAGCGGGCTGATCCGCTTCGACGAGCGCGGCGAGCCGATCCCGGACGCCGCGACCGTCGTGCCGACGCGCGCGAACGGCGGGATCAGTGCCGACGGCAAGACGATCACCTACCACCTGCGCGGCGACGTGAAGTTCAGCGACGGGCGTCCGGTGACGGCGGACGACGTCGTCTTCACGTACCGCCAGGTGATGAACCCGCGCAACAACGCGCCGTTCCACTTTCCGTACGACCGCGCCGAGAGCGTCGTCGCGAAGGACCCGCACACCGTCGTCGTGCGGCTGCGCGCGCCGTACGCGCCGTTCGTCCTGAACTTCTTCCGCTGCGGCAACCAGGGCGTGATCCTGCCGAAGCACCTGCTCGACGGGAAGCCGGACCTCAACCAGGACCCGTACAACATCAAGCCGGTCGGCAGCGGGCCGTACATGGTCGAGCGCTACGAGGTGAACTCGCGGCTCGAGATGGTGCCGAACCCGCACTGGTTCGGCGGGAAGCCCGGGCTCTCGCGCGTGACGTACCGGATCATCCCGAGCGAGAACACGCTGCTGGTCTCGCTGCGCACGCACGACATCGACTTCTATTTCGGCGCGCCGGAGCAGCAGTACCGCGAGCTCAAGACGCTCTCCGGCGTCGCGGTCAGCGCGATCCCGTCCTCGCAGTTCGAGATGGTGACGTACAACGCGGGGCGCGAGCCGCTCTCCGACCTGCGCGTGCGGCGCGCGGTCGCGACGGCGACCGACTGGAACGCGATCGCGCGAACCGTCTACCTCGACGTCGACCTGACCGACTGGGGCGACGTCTTCCCGCGCTCGTCGTACTACACGCCGCAGCGCGACCCGTCGGGCTACGACCCGGGGAAGGCGCGCGCGCTGCTCGACGCCGCGGGCTGGAAGCCCGGCCCCGACGGGATCCGCGTGAAGAACGGGAAGCGGCTCGAGCTCGAGACCGTCACCGTCGCGGGCGTGATCACGCGCGAGCGCGCGGAGGTCGTGATGCAGCAGCAGCTGCGCGCCGCCGGGATCGACCTGCAGGTGCACAACGGCTCGGCGAACCTGCTGTTCGCGCCGCTCGGCGCCGGCGGGCTGTTCGCGAGCGGGAAGTACGACCTCGGGATCTACGCGTGGACGAAGAACCCCGACCCCGACGACTCGCAGACGGCGGGACCCGACAACCTGCCGCCGCACGGCGCGAACTACTCGCGGCTCGCCGACGCCGAGCTCGGACGGCTGCAGACGCGCGCGGCGACGACCTACGACCACGGCGAGCGCAAGCGCTTGTACGCGCAAGTCGAGCGGCGGCTCGGCGAGGTCTTGCCGTACCACACGCTCGTCTGGCGGGCGAACGTGAACGCGTGGAACGACGATCTGCACGGCGTGAAGCCGGCGGAAGCGGTGAGCGACTTCTGGAACGTGGGTAGCTGGACGCTGTGAGCGCGGGACAAGACGTAACCGATCGGGCGTGGATCGTCCGCAGCGACGAGCTCGCCGACCCGGCGGTGGCGCTCTATTGCCTGGCCGGGCCGGAGGTCGCATCGCAGCTCGGGCTCAGCCCGGCGGACACCTCGACGGCGGACTTCCGCGAAGGCTGGCGCGACCGTTTGCGGGAGGCGGCGTTCCGCGCGAGCGAGACGCTGCGCGGCGCGCGCTCGGCGGAGAACGACCCGCGCGTGCGCGAGGACGTCGACATCCTGCTGCGCGCGGTCGACGACGTCGTGCGCGGGGTCGACGTGTACGACGCGCATCTCGTGCAGTTGATCGACGTCCCGCGGATCGCGTTCCTCGGGCTTCGCGTGCTGCTCGACGAGCAGAACCCGCCGGAGCGGAAGCGGCTCGCGCTGACGCGCCTGCGCAAGTACGCGGGCTTCGAGCCGGGCAGCATCCCGCTCGCGCACGCCGCCGAGGCGGAGACGCGGACGCGGCTCGCGCAGCCCGGGCTCGCCGGGCCGTACGACGTCGAGATCCGCACCGCGCTCGGGCTCGCGCCGGTGCTGCTCGGCGGGATCGAGCAGTTGCTGCGCGGCTCGGGACTCGACGGCTGGGAGGACGCGTTCGCGGCGCTGCGCGAGCAGTGTGCGGCGTACGCGCGCTTCGTCGAGAGCGAGGTGCTGCCGCGCGCGCGGCACGACCACCGTCTGCCGGCGGAGGTGTACGCGTACCGGCTGCACGACGTCGGCGTCGACATCGCGCCCGACGAGCTGGCGCGGCGCGCGCACGCGGCGTTCGACGCGATCCAGGCGGAGATGCAGCGGATCGCGCCGCAAGTGGCCGCCGAGCGCGGGTTCGCCTCGAGCGACTACCGCGACGTGATCCGGGATCTCAAGCGCGAACAGATCCACGGTGACGCGGACGCGATCATCGCCTTCTACCGCGCGCGGCTCGATGAGATCGAGACGATCGTGCGGCGCGAGAACCTGGTGACGCTGCCGGAGCGCCCGGCGCGGATCCGCGTCGCCTCGCTGGCGGAGAGCGCGGAAACGCCGGCCGCGCACATGAACCCGGCGCCGCTGGTCGGGAACACCGGCCAGGTCGGTGAGTTCGTGCTGCCGCTCGACGTCCCGCCGGCTGCGGGCGGGAGCGGGACGGAGCGCGCGGACGACTTCACGCACGACGCGGTGACGTGGACGCTGACCGCGCACGAAGCGCGGCCGGGCCACGAGATCCAGTTCGACCGCATGCTCTCCGGCGGCCAGTCGCTCGCGCGCGCGACGTTCGCGTTCAACTCGGTGAACGTCGAGGGCTGGGCGCTGTACGCGGAGCAGATCGTGCTGCCGTACATGCCGCTCGCCGCACAGTTGTGTTCGCTGCAGATGCGGCTGCACCGCGCGGCGCGCGCGTTCCTCGATCCCGAGCTGCAAAGCGGAGCGATCACGCCGGAGGAGGCGGACGCGTTCCTGCGGCGCGAGATCGTCTACTCGGCGCCGTTCGCGCGTAGCGAGGTCGAGCGGTACACGTTCCGCGCGCCGGGCCAGGCGACGTCGTACTTCTACGGCTACACGAAGCTGGTCGCGCTGCGCGAGGAAACCGAACGCGCGCTTGGCGAGCGCTTCGACGCCCGCGCGTTCCACGATTTCATCCTCGACCAGGGGCTGATCCCGCCCGATGCGCTGCGGAACGCGGTGCTCGAGCGCTTCGTGAACGTGGCTTAGCCGCAGCGCCGCGCGCGGCGGGGAAGACCTGCGTGTCGATCGTGGCGCCCGGGAGCGCGAGCTCCATCTCGCCGTCGCGCAGCGCGACCGCTTCGGGCGCGCGCAGCGCTTGCGGCAGCGTGTCGGGATCGACGGCGAGCTGCGCGTCCGGCGGGAACGGCTGCCGTCCGAAGAAGAACCGGCCGTCGGCGTCGGTGACCGCGCTCGCGTCGCCCGGCGCGATCGTGACGACGATCCCGGAGAGCAGCGTGTCGGCGGGGACCGCCTGCGGATCGGCGAGCGTGACGCGACCGGCGATCGCGCGCTCGGGCCAGAGCGGGAGTTGCACGTCGCCCGCGCTCGCGAGCGTCGCGGTGACCTGCGGCGATCCCAGCGCGCCGTCGACACTCTCCACCGCGAAGGTGTGCGCGCCCGGCGTGACGTCGGCGCGCAGCGTCGCGCTCGCCGCGGCACGCAGCGGAAGGCCGTCGACGATCAGGCGCAGCGGCGCGGCGCCGCGCTCGCCCTCGACGTGCACGGTCGCGACGATCGTGCGCGGCTTGCGCGGCTGGGCGCGCGGGATGCGCATCGCGAGCGCGAGGCGCGTGCTGTGCCCGCCCGGGCCGGCGGCGCGCACGGTCCCTTCGAGCGCGAACAGCGGCGTGAGCGGGAGCGCGAGCCCGGTGATCGGTCCGAAGCGGTTGCCGTAGAGCGCGAACCCGCCGATGATGCCGACCGCGGAGCGTGTCGTGCGCAGCGCGAGCGACGCGTCGCGCTCTCCGCCGCTCGAGGTGGCGGCGAGGTCGAGCGACGCGCCGCGCAGCGCGAAGCCGCCGTTGAGGCCGAACGACGCGGCGGCGCCGCCCGTCGCGTAGAGCTGCAGCGACCCCGCCGGCGCCTGCGCGGTGAGGCTGGTGGAGAGCGCGCGGTTCGCGACCGAGACCGATCCGATGACGCCGCCGAGCCGGCTCGAGAGACCGACGAACGGGACGAGCGCGCCGGATCCCGAGCTGCCGGCGCCGCCGGCGAGCGTCGTGACGTCGCTGAGGCGGCGGCCGACGTCGAGCGCGACCGGCTGCGCGTTCGCGCCGACCGGCAGGCCGCGTTCGAGCGAGAGCCGCGACTCGACGAAGGTGCGGCCCGTCGTGCGCGCGCCGAGCCCGATCCCCGCGCCGTGCGCGCTCGCGATCGCTTCGGCGGTGAAGTCGCCCCACGGATGGTGGCGGCGCCGCACGTGCCGGAGCAGCGCGGTCGTCGTTCCGTCCGGGCCGTGCAAGAACGCGATCGTGTTCGCGCCGGTGAGCGGATCGCCGCCGGTCACGCCGCTCTCGAACAGGCCGTCGGCGAGACGGTGTCCTGCGAAGTACTCGACGCCGCGGTCGAGGCGCCGCAGCTCCGCGCCGTCGAACGCGTCGCCGCCGACGATCTCGCCGCTGAGCGGATCGCCCATCAAGCCGACGACCCCGCCGCGCTCGGCGCTGCCGAACGTGACCGTCGCGTTCGGCGTGCCGAAGCCGTCGATCCCCGACGCGTCGAGGTTCGTCTGCACGAACGAGCCGTGGCTCTCCGCGCTTAGGCGCAGCATGCGCAGCCCGCCGGTGCGCTCGACGCTCATCAGGACGCGGCCCGCGTCGCCGGCGCCGCCTCCGATCGTCGTCGTCGCGCGCGCGCCGGTCGGCGCCGGCGTCGCGGTCGGGCGCGGGCGCGGCGTCGGCGGATGCGCGACCTCGTCGAGCACCGGCGCGGCGCCCAGGCGCGGCGGGTGCGCGAACGCGACGCTCGCGCGTTCGCGCGCGACGCGCAGGCCGAACAGGCGCGCCGCGTCGGCGACGCCGACGAACAGGGTCCCGCCGCGCTCCGCGAGCGGCTCTTGCAGCAACCCGCGCACGTCGCCGTCCTCGCGCACCGTGCGCGCGCCGAGCGTGAGCTCGACGACGCGGTCGTCGCCGGCGAGGCGCACGGTGCGCGCGCGCCGTTCGACGTTCCAGCCGTCGGCGCGCGCGAGGGCGGCGAGCGCGATCTGCGCCGACTCGCCGCGAACGACGCCGGCCGAGGCGAGCGGCGCGCCGTCGAGCGTGACGGCGAGCGCGCTCGTCGCGGCGCCGGCGGCGCGCGCGGACCGCGCGGCGAACGGCGCGGCGCTCAGCAGCAGCGCGAGCGAGAACGCGGCGGCGCGGCGCGGCGAACCGTCACGGAACATTCGCGACGACTTTGAGCGAGCCGCTCGCGTACGTCTCGGCCGGGAAGCCGTACGCCCCGCCGGTGTCGTCCACCGTGAGCGTCACGGTGAAGATCAGCTCGCCGGTCTTGTTCGCGCCGAGCGTCCCGCAGGTCACGGCGCCGTTCGCGAGCCGGACGGTCCCGATCGAGGTGAACATCCCCGCGGTGTCGGTCGTCGCCGTGCACTTCGCGGTGAACGCGCCGGCCGGGATCGTCGTGCCCGACGCGCCGGTGATCGACGGCGCGGTGACGGTGATCGTGCCCGCGGTCGACGACGTCGTCGCGAACAGTGTGAACGACGCGGAGCCGCTCGTCGGCGGCATCGACGGGTTGAGCATGTCGCTGACCGCGAACGACAGCAGCGACGAGCCGGTGCTGCTGAACAGGTAGATCGTCCCCGTCGCGGCGGAGGCGCATACGGGAGCGGCGGCGAGAACGAGCGCCGCCGCCGGCGCGAGGACCCGGGCGAGCATCGGTTCGTCGCTCAGCGCACCGTGAAGGTGGTGGTGCCGCGGCTGAGCGCCGGGCCGCCGTAGTCGACGGTGAGCTGCAGTTGATACGTTCCGGGCGCGAGTTCGCCGAGCGTGCGGTCGATGCGCCGCGGCTCGCCGGCCAGGATCGCCGGCGTCGCGTCGTCGCGGGAGAGGACGATCCGCGCGCCCTGCGCGATCATCACGTGCATCTGCGGGTGGACGAAGGTGCGTCCGTCGTTGAGCAGCCGCGCCTGCATGCGCGCTCCGTGCGGTCCGTCCTGCACGACGCTCAGATCGGTCATCTTGAGGTGGCGCTGCGCGCCGCCGACCGTCTCGTAGACCAGGATGTTCGCGCCGACGCCGAACGCGTTCGTGCGGTTCGCGCTCGCCGGAACGGCGCGGACGAGATACCCGCCGCGGTAGTCGCGCGGCGCCGCGGAGAACGTCGCGGGCAGCGCGAGCGAGAGCTCCAGCTTGCGCGTCTCGCCGGGTGCGAGCGTCGTCTCGGCGGCCGACATGCGCAGCAGCGAGGAGAGCGAGGCGTCACCTTCGGCGCCGGGCCGTTCGGTGCGCACCGTGCCGTCGAGGCCGGAGCGCCAGTCGAGCGGCGTGATCACCACGACGGCTTTCTCGGTCCCGACGTTCTTGATCGTCACCGGCGTCGCCGCGGCGCCGCCGGGTGCGAGCGAGAACTCGACGGAGAGCGGCTCGACGGAGATCTGCAATCCCGGTGCTTGCTGCGCGCGCGCCGGCGCGAAGGCGGCGGCTGCGCTGGCGCAGAGAGCCGCCGCAGCGAACGCGGCGCGCAGCATCGTGTCAGTTGGCGGTCGCCGTCGCGGTGAAGGAGCCATTGGTGTACGTATCGGCCGGAACCATCGAAGCATCGATCCCGAGCGCGACGTTAAGGCTGTACGCCGAGACGACCGTGCCGGTCCACGACATGCACGTCGTCGCGCTGGTCGAGAGCGCGGTCGCGCTGGCCAGCGTGCCGGCGGTCCCCGCGTAGGTCGGGCTGCCGGTCAGACCGCCCGTGCAGGTCATCGTCAGCGCGCTCGGGGCGATCGTCGCGCCGCCCGAGCCGGTGATCGTCGCGCCGGTGAGGCTGACGGTCGCACCGCCGGTGCTCTTGGTCGAGCGGAACGTCCCGGCGAGCGTGACGGTGGTGCCGCAGGCGACGATCCCCGAGACGCTGGCGCCGACGGCACACGAGATGTTGCTGCCGCTGCTGTAGGTCGCGCCGATCGTGGCCTGCGTCGAGGCGGTGACGGCGACCGTGACGCTCGAGGTCGAGGACGCCGCGGCGGCGGGGGCGGCGGCGAAGGCGGCGAGTCCGGCGGTGGCGGCGAGGGCGGCGGCGATACGGGTGAACATCGTGTTCTCTGAGCTCCTGTTGAGTGTCGGCTGAACGGCGGTCGTGCTGTTGCGCGCCGATCCTCTCATAGGCCCAGGCCATAGGTCCTGGGGCTTTTGTCGCACGTCAACCACACTTGACTGCTGCCTAACCCGCGCTTCGCAATGCGAAGCGCGCTGAACCGTGCGCCGACACGCGCCTTACATTTCTCGAAGTCGAGCGGACGCTCGGTCTGACCTCTGATGTGGCCGGCTTCTATCGCGGCGAGCCGGGGCCGGCGCTTTCTTCGGTCGCGCTCGAACTGCGCGCGGTCGACGACGTCGTGCGCGGCGTCGAGGTGGTTCGAGCCGGGAAGCATTCCGCTCGCGCACGCGACCGAGGCGGAGACGCGGACGCGGCTCGCGCAGCCCGGGCTCGCCGGGCCGTACGACGTCGAGATCCGCACTGCTCTCAGTGTTGACAGGCGGTTCTCAATATGAGAACATGGCGACTGGATGCGGGTGATCAGCCGAAGAAGCCTTCGAGAGTTCGCGGCGACCCGTGGTGATGCCCAATCT
>DATHLL010000257.1:0-5482 GCA_035488195.1 Candidatus Elarobacter sp.
AGCACGATGCGGCCGAGCGCGGCGGCGATCCCGGCGTTGCGCGCCGACGCGCGGCCGGTGTACGGGCCGGGGAGATGGCGCACGAACGGGTTGTCGCGCGCGACCTCGGCGAGATACTCGGCGGTCCCGTCGGTCGAGTTCGAGTCGGCGACGACGACCTCGAACTCGCCGCGGCGCAGATCTTGCGCGAGCAGCGAGGGGATCACGTGGCGGAGCGTGTCGAGACGGTTGTACGTCGGGACGACGACGGAGATCGTTGGTGTCATAGCAAGGATGCGACCGCGGCGACGATCTCGGCGCGCGAGGCGCGCAGCGAGCTCTCGGATTCGTCCGGCGGCTTGCGGAGGATCGCGTTCGGCACGCGGTACGGCGACCATTCCTGCGAGGCCAGCCGGAACCACTTGTGCTCGAACAGCACGACCGTCGGGACGCGGACCGCGCTTGCGACATGCGTCGCACCCGTGTCGATCGTCACGACGCAGGCGGCGCGCTCGAAGACCGCGGCCCAGACGTGGAACGGCAGACGGCCGAGCACGGCGTCGGCGACCCCGGCGCGCTCGACCTCCTCGCCGAGCGGGCGCGCGTCCTCACCGTAGGTCGCGAGCAGCGGGCGGCCGAGCGCCCGCAGCTCGCCGAACAGCCGCAGGCAGCTCGCGACCGTCGACCCGTGCTCCGTCCAGCGCTGACCGAGCTGGACGACGATCGGGCGCGGCGGCAGGTGCGCGACCGCGGCGCGGTCCTCGTCGGTCACGGGCAGGACGAGCTCGCGGACGAGCGTTCGCGCGCCGGCGGCCTCCGCGACCGCGAGCACCTGGTCGACCTCGTGCGCGATCGTGCGCTCCGGGTGGCGCTCGGCGGTCGTCGGATCGGCGCGGCTCAGCACGACGTCGGTGAGCATCGTGCTCAGGACGAGCCGCGCGAGGTAGCGCGTCTCGTAGGTGTAGCCGACGCGCTTCGGCGCGCGCGTCGCGGCGACGATGCGGTGGTCGCGGTCGCGCGGCGCGAGCGCGACCGCGAGATCGACGCCGCGGAAGCGCGCGCCGAAGCGCGCCGGCTTCACGCCCTCCGGGATCGTGACGACCTCGTCGACGTCGGGCGAGCGGTCGACGACGACCGCGTTGTACCGGCTGCACGCGAGCGTGACGTGCGCGCTCGGGAACGAGCGGCGCACCGAGGCGATCGCCGGCGTCGAGAGGATCAGGTCGCCGACGCGGTCGGTCCGTGAGAGCAGGATGCGCACGAGCGCTACGGTTTCTGCTTCGCGCGCTCGAGCTCGTCGTAGTACGCCGCGCTCGCGAGCAGGTTCGCGGCGGCGCGCTTCGCGGGCGAGAGCGTCTCGCCGGCGCTCACCGTGCCGACCGCGCTCTCGAGACGCGGGACGAGGCCGCTCTTCCGCAGCGCGTCGCCGAGGAAGCGCTGCGGCGCCGTGTCGCCGATCGCGAGCGCCACCCGCCAGTTCGGGTGCAGCTCCTCGAGCCGAACGGCGGTGCGCGCCTGCGCGCGCACTTGGCGCAGCATCCCCTCGACGTTCGTCCCGGTCGGGCGCGGCTTGTAGTGGAACGCGAGCGCGAAGCGGTTGAAGACGGCCTTCGTGCCGAGCGCGCGCAGCCGCATCCCGAGTTCGATGTCCTCCCAGCCGTACTCGGCGAACGACTCGTCGAAGCGGCCGCCGGCCGCGTCGAGCCGCGAACGGCGCACCGAGACGTTCGTCGTCCAGAACCAGTTGCCGCTGTAGTTCAGCGGCGTCCACACCGGGACGGGGAGCGCGTCGAACGACTCGGTGTTGATCGCGGCGCCGCGCACGACGACGTCGCCGTGGCGCGCGTCGGATCGCAGGTGCTCGGCGGCGAAGACCGGCGTCGGCAGCACGTCGTCGTCGATGAACGCGATCCGCTCGCCGCCGCAGTGCTCGAGTCCGGTGTTCCGCGCCTTCGCGAGCCCGCCGTTCTCGCGCGTCACCGCGACGAACCGGCAGGTCGCGATCGCGCGCGCGCGCTCGATCACCGCCTCGGTGTCGTCCTGCGAGCCGTCGTTCACCAGCACGACCTCGTAGTCGCCGGCCGCGAGCGTCTGGTCGAAGCACGCTTCGAGGACGCGCTCCAGCAGGCGGGCGCGGTTGTAGGTGCAGAGCTGGATCGAGAGCTTCGGCGGCATCCTAGAACCGCGTGATGCAGACGGGCGGCTCGTCCGCCCGAAACGCGGCGTCGACGCGATCCGCCATCGCGCGCGGCTCGACAGCGGCCAGCCCGTTTCGGATCAAATCGCGCAGACGCAGCGCGCCCATGACGAGCGAGGAGAGATCCGCGATGCCGATGCGCAGCGTCGCGTCGAGCGGCGCTCCGCCGGCGGACGATGCGCCGCCCGATCCGAACCGGAACGTCCACGTGCCGTTCGTCGGCGCGAAGAACGGGTCGTCGACGTCCACCCGCAGGCTGAACGGCGACGCGGGCGCGGGGAGGTACGCGAATGCCGATGCCATGTCGAGGATGCGGTACATCATCCCCTGGCCGGTGCTCGCGATGCGGTGACCGGCGGGCGGCGCGACCGACTGGTCGGAACCGTCGCGCGGGTCGGTCGAGCCGAGGTACAACGCGCCGTCCTGAGACTCGATCATCACCCGGGCAAACTGGTCCTGCTGCGAGCGCAGGTACCGGAACAGCGCGGCGCGGTACTGAGCGTCCTCCGCGACGACGTCGCGCACCAGGAGCTCGTCGCGGCCGCGCGCGAGATCATCGTCCGGCGTGACCGTGCTGGTCTGCATGAAGGCGCGAATCGCGCCGCCGTCCTCGACCGCGACGTACCGCAGCACCGCCTCGTCGAGCAGCCGCTCGAGCCGCCAGCGCTGAAACGCCGCCAGCCCGTGCGTCGTCGCGCGAACGCGCTCGTAGCACGCGATCACGGCGTCCGCGTCGCCGGCGCGAACCTCCCGAACCGTGCCGCGCGCCCCGTCGTCACGCAGGGTCGCCGGCGCGAAGCGGTAGCGATGGACCGGCGTTCCGTAGCCGAAGCCGAGCGCGCGGTAGAAGTCGAACCGGAACGGGTGCAGGATCGCGAACGGCGCGCCGCGCTCGCGGTAGTGGTCGAGATACCACGCGATCAGCGCGCGCGCGATCCCTTGCCGCTTGTGCGCGCGCGCGACCGCGACGCTTCCGACGCCGCCGGCGAGCGCGTCGCGGCCGCGCACGTTCATCGTGTAGTCGTAGAGCCGCATCGCCCCCGTGAGCCCGCCGTCGCGCTCGGCGACGACCCACCGCGTCTGCGGGAGGTTCGCGTCGGCGTGCAGCCGCGTCGCCTGCTCGGCGAGCTCCTCGGCGCTCTTCAGCCGCATGATCGGGTACGCATCGGCCAGCAGCCGCGCGAGCGCGTCGAACGTCGCGCGCGGCTCGTCGTCGCCGAGCGGCCGAATCTCCAGCGCACGCGGTGCCGTCGCGGCCGTCATCAGTACAGCCGCCGGCCGTTCGGGACCGGATGCGTCGGCCGAACCAGGACGACGTTCCCGTCGGCGTCGTCCATCCCGAGGACGAGCACCTGGCTCTCGAAGCCCGCGATCCGCTTCGGCGGGAAGTTCACCACCGCGCAGACTTGCGTGCCGATCAGCTCGTCCGGCGCGTAGCGCTTGGTGATCTGCGCCGACGAACGGCGCTCGCCGATCTCCGCGCCGAAGTCGATGCGCAGCGCGTACGCGGGCTTGCGCGCGCCGGCGAGCGGCTCGGCCGAGAGGATCGTCCCCGCGCGGACGTCGATGCGCAGGAAGTCGTCGTAGGCGATCACCCTTCAGCGTTCGGCGGTCGCGACGAGCAGTCCGTCGAGGACCGCGAGCACGGCGTTCTCGTCGAGGGCGCGCACGCAGGCGAAGTCGGGGCAGGTCTCCTTGCGGTGGGCGGGCGGACACGGATACGTCGGCCGCACGATCGCGACGCGGCGGCCTTTCGGCGCCCAGCGGTCGGGCTCGTCGGACTGCAGCGCGAAGATCCCCACGGTCGGCGCGCCGGCGGCGGCCGCGACGTGCATCGGGCCGGAGTCCATCGCGACGACCGCGCGCGCGCGCTCGGCGAGCGCGCCGAAGACCCCGATCGAGGTCGCGCCCGCGACCGAGACGACGCCCTTCCCGGCCCGGTCGGCGATCGCGTGCGCGATTTCCGCGTCGTCCGGCGAGCCGGTCACCAGCAGCGGAACGCCGTCGCGCGCGACCAGCCGCTTCGCGAGCGCGACGAATCCTTCGACCGGCCAGCGCGAGCGCTGCGCCGACAAGCCGCGCGTCGGGTGCAGCACGCAGAACGCGTCGCGCACGTCGTGGACGCGCAGCAGCGTCTCGGCGGTCTGCCGCTCGTCGTCGCGCACCGCGAACTCCGGTGTCGCACCGGGAAGATCGCAACCGATCGCGCGCGCGTAGTCGAGCAGGATCTGCGTCCAGTGCGTCGTCCGGTCGCCGAGCTCGCTGCGCACGACGACGCGGTGCGTGAAGAGGCCGGAGTACAGCCGCCGCGCCTGTCCCACGCGGACGGGGATGCGCGCGCGCCACGGCAGCAGCGCCGTGCCGAGCGTCGCCCAGGTGACGATCGCGGCGCCGTAGCGCTCGGTGAGCCGCGCGCCGAACGGGATCACGCGGTCGATCGCAGGGACGTGCGAGGCCAGCTCGGCGTGCGCCGGGAGCACGGCGGCATCGACGGCGGCGAAGCGCGAGCGCAGCGCGCGCGCGACCACGCCCGCGAGGAGCGTGTCGCCGATCCCGCCGCCGGCCGCCACCAGCAGCGCGCGCTCAGAAGCCATCGAGGACCGCTTCGGTGAAGCGGCTCGCCGCACCGCCGTCGACCTCCGAGGCCCGGATAGCGCGGTACGGGGAGGCCCACGGCCGCCAGCGCCGGACCTGCGCCGCGAAGTGCGCGTCGGGGAAGACCTCGATCACCGGCGTCCCGAGCATCCCGGCGACGTGCGCCGCTCCGGTGTCGACGGTGACGACCGCGCGCGCGCTCGCCAGTGCCTCGACCCACGGCCGCAACCCGGCGAACGTCTCCGGCACGATCCCGGTGAGCTCGCGCACCGCCGCCGCGTCACCGGGTGCGGCGACGATTCGCGCGTGCGGCGCGAGCCGCGCGAACACGTCGCGCTGCACCTCGGCCGGAACGCCGGTCGAGAGCCATTTCGGCCCGGCTTGCACGATCAGTGAACCGCCCGGCCTTCGCGTGCCGGTGATACCGGTCGCGTCGCCACCGTCGTCCAAGGCACTCGCAACAGCGGCCGCGTCGACATCATCTGAAAGCAACGGCCGCAGCATCGTCGCATCCGCCGGCGGCGCGTCGCGGCGAACGAGGCCGGTCCCGAGCCGGTACATCACCTCGACCTCGTGCGCGTCCTCGCCGCCGACGCGCTGCGAGCGGCTCACCGTGCGCGTCGTGCGCGCCTTCACCCACAGCGTCTTGAGCGGGCGCGCCCAGCCGGTGGTGAAGCCGACGCGCTCGCGGATCGGCGCGGCGAGCGCGAA
>DATHLL010000258.1:0-12560 GCA_035488195.1 Candidatus Elarobacter sp.
GCCGTGCAGTACGCGTACCGTCACCGTGGCGAGTACCAGGCCGTGCTCTGGCTCGCCGCCGACGACGCCGATACGCTGGTCAAGAGTTTCATCGCGCTCGCGAAGCCGCTCGGCGTGTTGCATGCCGCGACCGCCGACGTCAACGAGATCGTCGTGGCCGTCAGGCGCTGGCTCGAGACCCATGACGATTGGCTCCTCATCGTCGACAACGCCGACACGCCGTCCGCGGCCGCACCGTACCTTCCGAGCGGCCAGGCCGGGCGGGTGATCGTCACATCGCGCCGGCGGGATCTCGCCGCGTTGAACGTCCGCAGCATCCTCGATGTGTGGCCCCTCAGCTCGGAAGAAGCGACGAGCTTCTTGCTGCGCCGCGCATACCGCAAAGACGACGCGGAACGCGCCGACGCCCGATGCGTCGCGACGCTGCTCGGCGATCTTCCGCTTGCGCTGGAGCAGGCCGGCGCGCACGTGCTCGCGTCCGGGACGACGTTCGCGGAGTACGCCGAGGCGTTGCGCCGCGGAGGGCTGACGGCGCTCGACGACGGGCGTGCGCAGCCGGACTCGCGCAAGACGGTCGCGACGACGTGGCGTTTCGCGTTCGACGAGCTCGAAGACGTTCCGGTGGCGTGCGACTTGCTGCGGCTTGCCGCGTTCTTGAGTCCCGAAGACATACCGCTCACGCTCTTCGAAGGGGGCGGCCCGCCAGCGAGCCGCGCGATCGAGCAGGCGATGTCGACACAGGATCCCGCCGTCGTCTTGAGCCAAATGCTGGAGCCGCTCGTGGACTATTCGCTCGTCTCGCGCGACATCGTCCGCCGGAGCTTCGCGGTGCACGGGCTCGTCCAGCAGGTGCTTCGGGAGCGGCTCTCGGCGAAGGATCGCGCGTACTGGACGCAGCGTGCCGTCGACGTCGTCCTCTTCGCGCTGCCGGAGCCGGATTTCCGGGGCCGGTCGATCTACAACCGGCTCCTGCCCCATGTTCAAGCGCTCTCGGCGCGCATCGCGCAATACGGTGTGGCGTCGGCGAGCGCCGCAACAATGCTGGACCAGGCCGGATCGTACCTGTTCAACCGCGTTCGCCTGAACGACGCGCTGCCGCTGTTCGAGCAGTCGCTGGCCATCCGCGAGCGGCTTTTCGGCTCGAGCGATCCGGCAGTCGCGCAGAGCTTGACCCACGTCGCGAACGTGCACCGCGACCTGAGCCGGTATGACGAAGCGGCGGCGCTCTACCGCCGAGCCCTCGCGATCCGGCGCCGCCGGCTTCCGAGGAGCGCGGCGCTGTCGTCGACGCTCGTGAACGTTGCGAATCTGAACGCCGACCTCGGCAAGTACGCGCAGGCCGAGCGGCAGTATCGTGAGGCGCTGGACATTCGGCGCAAGCTGCGGCCGCGTGACGAGCTGCGGCTCGCCGAAGTGATGAACAACTTGGCGCTCCTCCTCGACTCGAAAGGTGCCTTCGCCGAAGCGTTGCGCCTCCACAACGCCGCGCTGGCGATACGGCGCGCGCATCGCCGGCAAGAACCGCTGGAGTACGCGGAGAGCCTGAACAACATCGGGCGCCACTTCGTCGAACGCGAGATGTACGGCCGCGCCGGTCCGTACTTCGACGAGGCGCTCGCGATCTCGCAGAAGTATCTCGATCCCGATCATCCCGATCTGGTCGCGACCACGTACAACAAGGCGCTGGTTCTCGACGCTGCCGGCGAGGACAGGAAGGCGGAAGAGCTGTACCGGTGGTCGATCGAGGCGTGGAAGACGTGGTTGGGGCCGCGTCATCCCGACTTGGCGCTGCCGTACAACAGTCTCGCGGCGCTATACGAGAAGACGGGCCGCATCGCGCAAGCGAAGGCCGCATACCGCGAAGCGCTCGCGCTGATCACGCACGGGCTCGGCCCGCGGCACCCTGATGCGGCACTCGTACGGTCGAACCTTCGTGCGCTCGGCGCGGGCACGAAGCGACGGTTCGCGAAAAAGCAGTCGCGCGCGGTCGGCGTCCGGGCGCGTAAGAAGTCCGCGGCCAAATGGGTCCGCAAAAAGAATACGAGGGGCGCCGCCCGGCGTGGAAGCCCGCGCGCGCGTTGAACGATCGAGCATCTTCCCAGATGTACTGGCGAACCCTGGCCGGGACCTAAGACGCAGCGGCGTGGGTCGAGCGGCCCTACGGGCGACCGGCCGTTAGCCGCCATAGTCAACGGACAGCTTGGACCCGCAGGGGGTGGGCGTTGTCATCGATCGCGATTCCGTCCGGATCGTTGGAGCCTCGTGTCGTCGATCTGGGGCTTCTTCTCGGCGTCCTCACCGGGACGCCGACGGACCTCAGCCTCGATCTGGACTGGTTCGAGAACCCGCTCCCGGCGCTGGAGAACATCCCGCAGGACGCGCCGCACCTGCTGCAGCTCCTGCGTGACTTCCTCGGGAAGCCCGCGGCCGGGACGCCATCCGACCGCGAGTGGTACGCGCTCGACTACACTGCCGGCGACGGCACGACCGTCGCCAGCGGCGTCTACCTCGTGCTGCCGCTCGCGTCCGACACGACCGCGCCCGCGATCGTCGGCGTCGGCCTGTGGCGCCAGTTCAGCGCCGAGGATGCGGCGTATCCGATCGCCGGCTGGGTCTATCTCCCGGTGTTCGCGATCCCGCTCTCGAGCTCGGTCGTCGTCACCGGGACGAGCGGTCATCCGGTCGAGATCCGTCTCGACATCACGAAGTCGAGCGGCACGTTCAGCGCCGGCGGCTCGACGTTCACCGGGTTCGCGTTCGCGAGCGACGTCTATTTCTCCGGGACCGCGCCGTCGTTCTCGCTGACGTTCCTCGACCTCACGCCGCCGAGCGCGCTCAACCCGGTCACGAACCTCGACGGATTGAAGGACGCGAGCGTCGTCGACTGGGTGAACCTCGTCCTCGGGACCGACAAGGTCGCCGCGTGGCTCGGCACCGAGATCCCCTCGACCGGCACGACGATCGGCGACGTCCTGGTCGATCTGAAGCTGCTCGTCAAGAACGAAAACGGCCTCTACGTGCTCGGCGATTTCAGCGCGTTCACGGGAAAGTCGGCGGCGGAGGTCGCCGAGCTGCTGCTGAGCGAGGCGCTGAAGGTGCTCGCCAGCGACACGAAGCCGATCGTGAAGCTCGGTGACGGCGGCGTCTACGTCGTCAGCACGGAGGCGAGCGACAAGAGCTACACCGACTACGGCTTGCGCCTGCAGGTCCCCGACGTCGACGTCTCGCCGGCCGACAAGAACAAGCCGCGGCTGAAGATCCAGATCGGCAAGTGGCTCACCGGCGACACCGACAAGAGCAACTGGTACACGCGCTCCGATGCGACGGACGCGCCGGGCGATCTCGGCATCACCGTGCTGCTCGTGCGCATCGCCTCGCCGTCGAACGCGATCAGCTTCGTGCCGCAAGTCGCGCTCGTGAGCCTCGGTTTCGACTTCGACGGATCGAACGGGAACGCGCTGGTCGACGTCAAGGGCGTCAAGCTCGGGGGGATCGAGCCGCGCTTCTCGCTGAGCGTCGACACCGCCGACACCGGCACGATCCCGTGGGCGGTCGGCGGCCGCATCGACCGGCTGGCGCTTCCGGTCGGCAACGGCCTCTCCGGTGCCGCGGCGAAGAACCCGGTCGCGCAGAACCTCCTCTCGTCGGGCGACGACCAAAGCGCCGGCGACAAGGAGCCGATCGATCCCGCGTTCTCCGTCGCGATCTCGAAGGTGGTCGTGCCGAGCGGCGAGCTCAGCGTGCAGCTCTACGGGCCGGACGACGCGCTCACCGACCGCGTCTGGATCCCGGTGCAGCGCGCGTTCGGCCCGCTCGGGCTGCAGCGGCTCGGCGTCGACTGGCCGCAGCCGCCGGACCCCGACGATCCGAAGCTGACGTTCCTCTTCGACGCGCGCGTGATGCTGAAGATCCTCGAGATCGACCTCATCGGTCTCGCGGTCGGGATCCCGCTGAAGCAGCCGGGGACGATCGGCGCATACGACTTCGGGCTCGACGGTCTCGCGGTCTCGTACGAGTCGGGGCCGCTCTCGATCTTCGCGGGGCTGGTCAAGGAATACGTCGACGTCAAGGGGTTCAAGGACAAGGTCCTCGAGTACAACGGCGCGGCGGTCGTCAAGGCCGCGAAGTGGTCGCTCGGCGCGATCGGCTCGTACGCCTCGATCGGCGCGCCCTCGCTGTTCATCTTCGGCCAGTTCAACGCGCCGATCGGCGGGCCGGCGTTCTTCTTCGTGACCGGGCTGTGCGCGGGGTTCGGCTACAACCGCAACATCCGGATCCCCGGTCAGAACGAGGTGCCGGATTTTCCGCTACTCTCGGGCGTCGCCGATCCGGAGAAGATCGGCGGCAAGGACGCCTCGCCCGCCGACGCGCTCAAAGCGATGGGCGACTGGATCCAGCCGGCGCAAGGGTTCAACTGGTTCGCCGCCGGCGTGCAGTTCACGTCGTTCGAGCTGATCCAGTCGAACGTCGTCCTCGTCGTCGTCCCGACCGGCGACTTCGAGCTCGCGATCCTCGGCGTCTCGCGGCTGAAGCTGCCGCAGCAGGGGACGACGCAGTACGCGTACGTCGAGCTCGGGATCGCGATCGATCTCAAGCCGTCGGCCGGGTTCTTCGGCGTCACCGCGGTGATCTCGCCGAACTCGTACGTGATCGTCCCCGACTGCCATCTCAGCGGCGGGTTCGCGTTCTACCTGTGGTTCGCGAAGGACGAGGCGACGGGCGTCGACCATTCCGGCGACTTCGTCGTGACGGTCGGCGGCTATCATCCGGCGTTCCAGAAGCCGGACTGGTATCCGGCCGAGCCGCGGCTCGGGTTCTCGTGGCAGGTCAACGACAACCTCTCGATCGGCGGCAACGCGTACTTCGCGCTGACGCCGTCGTGCGTGATGGGCGGCGGCTCGCTCGACATCCGGTTCCACGCCGGCGATCTGCGCGCGTGGTTCACCGCGCACGCCGACTTCCTGTTCCACTGGAAGCCGTTCTACTTCCAGGGCTCGGTCGGGATCAGCATCGGCGCGTCGTACCGCGTGAACCTGCTGTTCTGCTCGTTCACCGTCTCCGTCGAGCTCGGCGCCGATCTGGAGATCTGGGGTCCGCCGACGGGCGGCAAGGTCCACGTCGACTGGTACATCATCTCGTTCACGATCCCGTTCGGCTCGGATCCGGCCGGCGGCTCGGGCTACATCCCCTGGAACGATCCTGGCTCGGGCGGCTTCAAGGCGCTGCTGCCGCAGAACGACGCGGCGAAGAACGCGCATCCCGCGCTGCGCGCGATGGTGCTCGAAGGCGATCTCGGCGCCGATGAAGAGGTCCCGCTCGTCAACGTCTGCACGACGTCGGTCTCCGGCGGGCTCATCAGCCTCGAGCCGGACGACGATCCGGCGGTGGTCGACGGCAAGCTGTGGCTGGTGCGCGCGAACGGGCTCGCGTTCAGCGTCGACACCGCGTTCCCGCTGACCGAAGCGGACTCCGCGACCTCGGCGAAGGTGCTCGCCAAACCCGGCACGACCGATCCGTCGTACTACGTCGGCGTCAAGCCGATGGGGATCAAGAAAGTCGACTCGGTCATGACGATCACCGTCACCGGCCCCGGCACGACGTACGTCAACGATCTCACGACGTGGAACTACGCCGCGACGATGAAGGACGTGCCGGAGGCGCTGTGGGGGACGCCGTCGCCGCTCGTCGACGGCAAGGTTCCGCCGCCGTCGCTTCCGGCGACCTCCGCGGACGTGCTGCTGAACCGGCTGGTCGGGATCGGCGGGATCGCGCCGCAGCCGCAGCCGCTGACCGGCCCGCCGAAGTTCCCGCTCGAGAACCTCGACTACGTTCCGATCAACAAGCTCGACGCGAACTACCTGCCGTTCTCGGACGAAGCGCCGGTCGACCGGCAGCCCGCGGAAGGCTCGCTGCAGACGATCGCCGACACGGTCGCGGCCGCGCCGGTCATCACGACGCGCGGTCTCTTCTTCGCCGCGCTCGCCGATGCCGGAATCGACGCGGGCGCGAACGGGAGCACCGCGGAGCTCGCCGCGCTCGTGAACTTCAGCTACCCCGACACGCCGATGTCCGGCGCGCCCTGGAAGGTGCACGCGTGAACGATTCTGCCGCGGACGTCAAGCGCACGATCCGCTTCATCGACCGCGACGTGCCGGCGCTCGAAGCCGGCGACTACTCGATCGCCGTCTCGCAGACGGTCACGCAGACCGATCCCGCCTCGTCGACGCCGTTCACGAAGACGTTTCCCGCGAAGCGGAACTTCTCGGTCGTCGCGCCGCGCTTCGCGCTCGCACCGGAAGACGTGCAGTCCGTCTTCCCGCCGAAGGACGCGACGGGGATCTTCGACCAGAACCTCGCGCACGTCGTGCTCACCGAGCCGCTGCTGCCGTGGGAGCGGCTGATCACCGACGGCGACGAGACGACGCGCGGCACGCCGTGGCTCGCGGTGCTGCTCTTCACCGAAGGCGATCCCGACATCGCGATCGTCCCGCCGGTCGTCACCCCGCCGCAGACCGCGAGCGCGACGCTCGCCGGCCCGTACACGATCGTCGACGTGGACGGCAAGGTCGTGCTGCAGCCTGCGGGCGGCAGCATGCCGGGTCCGACGGTGCTCGGGCCGGATCTCACGCCGATGCGCGGCGACCCGGCGACCTGCTGGGCGATCGACGTCAGCACCGCGACGTTCACCGCGCTCACGCCGCGCTACGACGAGCTGCAGTATCTCGCGCACGCGCGCGACGTCGAGCCGGTGATGCCGCTCAAGGTGACGGAGATCGCGACCGGCGACGGCCTGTTCTCGGTCGTGATCGGCAACCGGTTTCCGAAGGCGCCGCCGCAGAGCTCGACCAGCGGGATCAAGCACATCGCGCACCTCGTCTCGCTCGAAGGCTTCCGGCCGTACCTCACCGACACGCCGGCGTGGCCGGCGGGGGTCACGACGGTGCGGCTCGTCTCGCTGTGGAGCTGGACGTTCACGACGCTCCCGGAGACCGGGAACTTCCGCGAGCTGATGCTGCACCTGATCGCCGGGCAGACGACGCACGGCGACGGCTTGCGCCTTCGCTTGAATCCCGCGCCCGGCAACGATGTTCCGCCGCCCGGCTCGCCGGCCGATCTCGTTCGCGAAGCGCTCGGGCAAGGGTTCACCGCGCTCGAGTACGACACGCGCGTCGGCGATCAGACCTTCGCGTGGTATCACGGCCCGTTCGTCCCGCATCCGGTCGAGCCGTTCGCGCAGAACAAGCCGTTCGCGAGCGCCGCGGCGGCGACGATCTACGACGAGGTCACCGGGACGTTCGATCTGAGCTACGCGGCGGGCTGGGAGCTCGGGCGGCTGCTCGCGCTCTCCGACGGCGCCTACGTCTCCGACAAGCTCAAGACGCAGCGCGCGCTGCGCGAGAGCGTGAACCTCGTGCGCGAGCGCACGCGCCGCAGCCACGCGGGACAGCGTCTGCTCGCCGCGGCGGACAACGTCGAGAACGCCGCGCGTCTGCAGGCGCTCACCGAGCCGAGTCAGCCGCGCCGCGCGTTCGCGTCGTGGCTCGCGGCCGAGCTGCCCTCGCTGCTGCCGAAGCCCGGCGTCGCCGCGATCGCGCCGCCGGAGCCCGCGCCGCAGCCGCGGCTCGGCGCGCCGCGGCTGAGCGCGTTCGCCTCGCTGCGCTCGCTGCACGCGCGCGCCGACGTGCGCGCGTTCGTGCAGAGCCGCGCGGCGGCGATGATCGGCGCCGGCGGTCACGCGTCGGGCGTCGTCAACACGGTCCACAGTCTGCGGCTGCTCGAGAACGTCCCGTTCGTGCACCTCGTCCCCGACGCGCGGATGCTGCCGCCGGAGTCGATCAGGTTCTTCTACGTCGACCCGAACTATCTCGACGCGCTGTGCGACGGCGCGGCGTCGGTCGGGATCCAGTCGACGCGCGACGCGCAACAGCAGTCGATCGTGCGCGGCGTCGTGCGCGAGGCCGCGATCGCGCGCGCGCACGCTTCCCGCGCGAACCGCATCGGTCGCCCGCATCTGCTCGCCGGCACGCGGCCGAACGATCCGGTGGCGGGGTTCATCCTGCGCTCCGCGGTCGTCTCCGGCTGGCCGGGGCTCGAGGTGAAAGCGTACTCGAATCCCGACGGCGGCGAGGCGAACTTGATCCAGCCGGTGCGCTTCGACCGCACGCTCGCGCCCGACGTGATGCTCGCGCTCTACCCGCAGGTTCCGCTCCGGGTCGAGTTCGACGAGCCGAAGGAAGCGCTCGCGTTCGGGGTCGAGGACGACTCGCTGGTCTACCTGCGCGACGTGCAGACCGGGATCGCGACCGGGAAGACGGTCACGCTCGGTGCGGCGTACGAGCGCGGCGACACGCGCGTCGTGACGATCGGAACGTGGCAGGCGTACGTGGCGGGCCAGGTGGGAACGTCGCCGACGCCGTGGGGGCCGGCGTCGTTCGCGATCCAGATGGTCCGTTCGGCCGAGCAGATGATCTTCGAGCGCCAAGGGAGCTGACCGATGGCCGACACCCCCGCGCTCCTGGTCCCGATCCCCGTTCAGGCGCTGCTGCTCAACACGCACGTGCAGAACGGCGTCGCGTTTCTGCGCTGGACGAACATCTGGCAGAACCTGACGAAGTACACCGATCCGGCGCCGCCGCCGTTCGGCAACGTCGCGCCGCCGACGCCGGCGGACCTCGGCGTGCACCTGCACTGGACGCTGCCCTCGGCGCTCACGCACGGCACCGGGAAGCCCGACGGCAGCACCGAGTTCAAGCTGCTGCCGAACCGCTGGCTCGTCGTCCGGCTCACCTCCGGAACCGGTTCGACGTCGCCGCAGGCGATGAAGGCGTGGATCGTCGAGAGCGACTACGCGAACCCGAACGACGGCTCGACCGCGTGGGTCGATCAGAGCTCGACGCCGGACGCGGTGAAGTTCACCCGGATCGGGCGCAGCTTCGAGATCGGCGCGTGGCCCGGCGAGCCCGGCGGGACGCCGTTCCTCACCGCGACCGGGATCGCGGACGTGACGTTCACGGCGTATCAGCCGGGGCTCACCAACGTGTTCGGTTTTCACGACAAGATGACGGGCGTCGCATACGGGACGACCGTGACGTATCTCGTCGCCGGCTGGTACTCGCGCGCCGGCGACGATCCGCTCGCGACGAACACGCCGGCCGATCTGCAGTGGAACGTGCTCGGCGCGGCGTCCGGTGAAGCGGCGCCGACGCTGTCGGTCTATCACGGGCTCGTCTACGACATGGTGTGGCAGGATTCGAGCATCCCGCCGCGCGTCGACTCCGACGCGACCGCGATGCAGATCGGCGTCGCGAACACCTCGATCGACGCGCTCGCCGCGGTGCTCGCCGCGAAAGCCGCCGGCAAGCCGGGGATCGATCCGAAGGAGCTCGTGCTGAAGCTCGAGGCGTTCCAGTACGGGCTGATCGACATGCTCTCGGCGAGCGACGCGACGGCGCAGCTCGAGCTGAAGATCCGCGACGCGTGGTTCGGCGCGACGCCCGGCGGAACGGTCTGGACGATCGTCCCCGTCGGTGAGGCCGAGAACACGGCCGCGCCGCTGAGCCGCGACGTGCAGCCCGCTGCGCCGCAGCCGAGTCACGACCAGCTCGAATGGGTCGCGGAGCTCAACCGCCGCCAGCGCGTGTACGACGTCGCGAACCGCGCGCTGCTCACGCGGCAATCGGAGCTGTTCACGCTGTGGTGGAAGGCGCAGCGCATCGCGAACCTCACGCCCGCGGAGATCGCGAACCAGAA
Source organism: Candidatus Elarobacter sp. (assembly GCA_035488195.1). Lineage (GTDB taxonomy): Bacteria > Vulcanimicrobiota > Vulcanimicrobiia > Vulcanimicrobiales > Vulcanimicrobiaceae > Vulcanimicrobium. The sequence continues at coordinate 9,751 of DATHLL010000258.1, forward strand.
CAACTGGGGGATCGACATCAAGGCGATCGGGCAGGCGGTGAGCGCGCAGCTCGACCCCACGAATGCCGGGTCGTTTCTGAGCGCCGTCGTCGCCGAGAAGGCCGCCGTCGACACGCTCTTCGCCGATCTGCCGAACCCGGCCGAATCGGATCCGAGCAAGCCCGACAGCCCGCAGTCGTGGTCGAAGCGGATGCCCGGCTACGACGGAACGCTCGCGCTGCGCGCGCAGTCGATGCCGCCGTTCGTGCATCCGGTCGATCCGGTCGTGCTGATCGCGGGGATCACGCCGCCGGTGAACCCGGTCGACCAAGGGACGCCGCTGCCGTGCCGGCTCGCGACCGCCGCGACGACCGGCGTGCATTTCGCCGGCAAGACCGTGACGCGGCAGGCGGCGGCCGGGGTGATCCAGGACCCGGCCGCGGCGCTCGGCGGAAAGCTCACGCCGCTCGTCTCGCAGGCCGTCTCGGCGCTCGCCGCCGAGGCGTTCTTCGCCGACCCGAACGAAGCGGCTGCGACGGCGTACCTGGTCGGCGTGACCGATCCGAACGTGATCGCCGCGCTCGCGAGCGCGATCGCCAACGGCACCGCGCAGATCGCGACGATCGCCGATCCATTGCAGGCGCGCTTCGCGTTCCAGTTGTGGCAGCAGGCGTGGAGCCCGCTCTACATCGAGTGGGTGATCACCTGGAAGCCGTCGATCGACTACACCGCGCCGATCGGGCAGAGCCTCCCGCCGCCGCAGCTCCAGTTTCCGGCGAACTCCGGCGGCGCGCAGGACAACTGGCGGTTCGATCCGGCCGACTGGACGTTCGACGGCAGCGACGACGTGAGCGACCGCGGCTCGGAGTACTACACCTGGGCCGCGCCCGGCGATCTCTCCGGCTGGAACAATCCGACGACGTACTCCGGGCGGACGTTCCTGACGCCGCAGTCGACGCTGCTCTTCATCAAGCGGCTGCGCGAGTACGTGAAGTCGCACCCGGGTGACCCCGATCTCATCGAGCTGCTGAAGCTGATCGACGCGATCGGCGAGACGCAGTTCCTCTCGCAGTCGCTCGGCGGGTTCAACGCGCAGTTCGTGATGCAGCGGATGATGCAGTCGCTCCCGCCGTTCGGCGCGCAGGCGCTGGTCGACGCGATCGGGGCGGAGTTCCGCACGATCCCGAACCCCGCGCTCGCCGATCAGGACTTCAGCTTCGGCGGCGGGACGCCGTTCTTCATGCCGCTGCGCGGCGGCTACTTCCAGTTCGAGAAGCTGCACATCGTCGACGGCTTCGGCCAGGTGCTCGATCTGACGCAGGCCAACGGCAACCCGGTCGGCGGCGCGGCGAACTTCTTCCCGATCCGCGGCGCCGGGACGGAGCCCGAGCCGAACTCGCCGCTGAGCGCGCCGAAGCGGCTGGTGAAACAGGCGCCGCGCGTCGTGCAGCCGTCACGGCTCGACCTGCGCATGCTGGACGCGGTCGACGACGCGAAGGAGATCTATCTCGCCGCCGGCGCGAATCCGGTCTGCGGCTGGTTCCTGCCGAACCATCTCGACCATTCGATCTCGGTGTACGACGCCGCCGGGACGCCGCTCGGCGAGCTGCTCGTGCTCGCGCAGACCGCGCCGCCGTCGCCGTCGGTCAAGTGGCTGCCCGCGCCCGACAGCCCGATCTTCATCACCGATCCCTCGCAGATCGCGAACCCGCACCTGCGCGACGCGCTGGTCGCGTTCACCGCGACGAGCGGCGGGATCCCCGTCGCCGACCGCGTCGCGGCGTTTCGCGCGTTCTATGCGGCGATCGACGAGACGATGGGGATGGTCGACCCCGTCGGCGGCCAGGGTGACGCCGATCTCGCCGTGCTCATCGGGCGCCCGCTCGCGCTCGTGCGCGCGCAGGCGCAGTTCGAGCTGTTCGGCGTGCCCGCGTACAACACGAGCTGGCGCGACACGTTCGATCTGGTCGACCCGAACGACACCGGGCCGACGCCGGCGATCAAAGTCGGCGAAGAGACGGCGGAGTTCACCACGATCGCGCTGCCGATCCGGCTCGGCAGCGTCGAGCTGCACGACGACGGCCTGTTCGGGTACTGGACCGCCGACGACTACACGCAGTTCAACGCGGTCCACGCGAGCGGCGCGACGCCGCCGTACGTGGCGCCGATCGTCCCCGACAACTATCTCGAGCTGCCGTTCGACTATCCGAAGTACACGACGGTCACGCTGACGCTGTTGATCGACCCGCGCGGGACCGTGCACGCGACGACCGGGATCCTGCCGACCACGAAGCTGACGGTGCCGCCGCAGTTCTACGCCGACGCGCTCAAGCAGATGGCGGTCACATTCCGCATCGGCCCGCTGCTCACCGATCTGCAGGCGATCCGCATGCCGTTCCCCGCCGAGCGCAACGGGACGTGGAACTGGATTCGGGCGACCGGACCCGATCAGAGCAAGGACTTCGAGGTCGACGACATCATCCCGGCCAACGCGCGCGCGCGCTTCGGCGCAAAGCCGCCGCACCTGATCGACGGCTGGCTCAAGTTCACGCCGAAAACGAAGCCTAAGACGTGACCCTGCTGAGCTACGCGTTCCTCACCGAACCGAATCCACTGCAGGCAGGCACGAGCGCGACGCTGACGCTGGTCGTGTCGAACTCGGGGAGGGAAATCGTCACCGTCGAGAGCGTCACCGTGACGCTGCCGGTCGGGACGAACGCGAAGGATCTGATCGCGAGCGCGGACGGGATCGTGACGCAGCCGCAGTCGGGTTGGAGCGTCGCGCAGAGCGGCGGCTCGTTCACGCTGACCCCGAACACGCCCGCCGCGGC
>DATHLL010000259.1:0-3407 GCA_035488195.1 Candidatus Elarobacter sp.
CGGCGCGAGCCGCGCGAAGACGTCGCGCTGCACCTCGGCCGGAACGCCGGCCGACAGCCATTTCGGCCCGGCTTGCACGATCAGTGAACCGCCCGGGCTTCGCATGCCGATGATACCGGTCGCGTCGCCACCGTCGTCCGAGGCACTCGCAACAGCGGTCGCGTCGACATCATCTGAAAGCAACGGCCGCAGCATCGCCGCATCGGCCGGCGGCGCGTCGCGGCGAACGAGCCCGGCGCCCAGGCGGTACATCACCTCGACCTCGTGCGCGTCCTCGCCGCCGACGCGCTGCGAGCGGCTCACCGTGCGCGTCGTGCGCGCCTTCACCCACAGCGTCTTGAGCGGACGCGCCCAGCCGGTGGTGAAGCCGACGCGCTCGCGGATCGGCGCGCCGAGCGCGAACGCCTCGGACTCCTCGCTCGCGATCAGCGCGGCGTCGTAGCGCATCGCCGCGATCTCCGCGTTCGCGCGCGCGGTGCTCTCCGGCGTCGAACCGTGCGCGGGCCACGGAATCCGCTCCAGCACGTGCTCGGCGACGATCGCGCCGGGCGCGAAGAGGCCCGCGTTGCGCGTCGTCAGCGCGACGCCGATCTCGTGGCCGGCCTCGCGCAGCGCGGCGAGCAGCGGGACGCAGACCGCCGCGTCGCCGATCCCGTCGAGCCGCACCAGCAGAACGCGCATCGCTCAGCGGTTGCGGCGGAGCTGGCGGTCGAGCTCTTCGGTGTAGACGCTGTCGAGCAGCGCGCCGCGCGCGAACTGCGCGAGCAGCGGCGGGACGCGCGGCGAGCTCGCGAGCCCGGCGTAGAACGGCTGCAGGAAGCCCGGGTTCAGCACCCGCGCGCGCACGAGGTTCGGCGCGTACGCGCCGGTCGCGAGCCGCACCCGCGCGGTCGGCATCTTCCCGACGAAGCGCGCCGCCATCCGCGCCTTCTCGATCGCTTTTCCGAGCGCGTCCTCGAGCGACTCCGGCGTCGGCGGCTTGATGTGCCACAGATACGCGTCCCACGCGAACGCGCGCTTCACGCCGTGCGCGCGCAGCCGCGCGCCGAGCTCGGTGTCCTCCCAGCCGTACAGGTCGAACGCTTCGTCGAACCCGCCGACCGCGTGCAGCGACGAGGTGCGCACCGAGACGTTGCACGTCACGAAGAACGCGCGCGAGACGTTCGCCGCGGTCGGCTTCGGCCGGTCCGCGGGATCGGGGACGTTCACGATCGGGCCGGAGACGGCGAGCGGGAAGATCTCCTCGTGGTGCGCCTTCGCGTGGGCGGCGAGGAAGTGCGGCGGGACGACGACGTCGTCGTCGACGAACGCGACCACCTCGCCGCTCGCGCGCGCGATCCCCGCGTTGCGCGCCTTCCCGCGGTTCGGCTCGGCGACGAACGCGTAGTCCGCGCCGTGCGCGCGCGCGACGGCCGGCGTCGCGTCCGACGAACCGTTGTCGACGACGATCAGCTCGTACTCCGGCGCGTTCTCCTGCGCGCGCAGCGAGCTCAGCGCGCCGTCGAGCAGCGCGGCGCGGTCCTTCGTCGCGATCACGACGCTGATCTTCACGGGTGTGGCGTCTCGAGCAGGAAGCCCGCCATCCGTTCCGCCGCGCCGGCGTGGTGGCGGTAGAGGTTGCGCAGCTCGGCGCCGGTGCGCGCGCACCACTCCGCGTCGCGCCAGCGCTCGGCGGCGGCGTGCGCGATCTGCGAGGGCAGGAGCGCGCCGGAGATCTCGACGTCGAGATCCTTCCCGGCGTCGATGTTCGGCTGCGCGAAGTGCTCGAAGCGCTTCGCGTACGCGACGACCGCCGCGCGCTTCACCGGCGTCCCGATCACCGGCAGCTTTCCGACGTACTGCATCGGGCCGCCGATCACGACCAGCTCCGGCGCGTTGAACGGCGTGCACACGACCGCCGGGACGCCGAGCGCCGCCAGCTCGATCACCTTCGTCCCGGGGATCGTCACCGCGAGCCGCGCGTTCGCCGCCGCGCGCATCGCCGCGCGCACCAGCGGAAACCGCTCGCCGCCCGCGACGATCTCGCCGCCGTCGAGCTCGGCCGGCGCACCGTACGCGAGCCGGTGCTCGCCGCCGCGCGCCAGCGCCTCGCGCAGCGCCTCGTCGCTCACGAACGGCGAGCCGGCGAACGCGATCGGGACGCCGGGCAGCATTCGGCGCAAATTCAGCGCGACGCGGACGAACATCGGGAAGATGTTCGCCACCTCGTGCTTGCGCGAGCCGGGGAAGAGGACGACGCCGTCGCGCGCGGCGTCGCTCGGCGGATCGCCGTACGCGCCGGACGCCTCGCCGAGCGCGCCGTCGATCGCGAGGTTCCCGACGATGCGGATGCGCTCCGGCGGCGTCCCCCACGCCTCGAGCTGCGCCTTGTTCGCCGCGTCGACCGCGAAGACGCGCGCGAACGTGCGCGCGTACTTCTTGCGCGAGAACTTGTACGACGTAGCCACTCCGCCCAATCGCGCGTGCGCGCGCGCCGCGTGCGAGAGGTCGCCGCCGAGATACTGCACGCGGTCGAACTCGGGCGGCAGTCCTTCCACGCCGCGCCCGAGCGCGAGCCGCACGTAGTCCGAGGGCGGGTACGCGCGCACGCCCGGATACAGCCGCGCGATGTAGTCCGCTTCGCCGCCCGTCGCGAAGTCGTCGGGGACGCAGAGCACGTGGATCTCGGTCGCCGGATCGGCCGCGCGCAGCGCGCCGGCGAGTGGGCGCACCCAGCCCGCGAACTCGCCGGGGCCGTTCGCGGTGATCGCGATTCGCATCAGCGAGACCGAATCGTCGCGACCAGATCCGTGGTGCTGCGACCGGGCTGGTGCGGCGCCAGGACGACGCGGCCGCCGTGGCGCTCGACGACGTGGCGCTCCGGCAGCTCCTCGACGCGGTACTGCGCGCTCTTCACATGAAGGTCGGGACGGATGCGGTCGAGCAGCGTCTCCGGCGTGCGCTGGCGGAATCCGACGACCGCGTCGACGCTGCGCAGCGCCGCGACGACGCGCGCGCGGTCCTCGAACGCGACCAGCGGCCGGTCCGGCCCTTTCCCGAGCAGCCGCACCGACGCGTCCTCGTTCAGCAGCAGCAACAGCGCATCGCCCTGCGCGCGCGCCCAGTCGAGGTACGCGACGTGGCCCGCGTGCAGCAGATCGAAGACGCCGTTGGTCGTCACGACGGTGCGCCCGGCGGCGCGCTGCTCCTCGCGCCACGCGACCGCCGCGTCGGCGTCGAGCACCGGTGCGAAGGCCGCATCGCGCGCCGCGCCGTCAGTGCCCATGGCCGCCTCCGGTCTCCGGCGCGGGATGGTGCTCCATGAGATCGATGATCTCGCGCGGCGTCGCGGTCGCCGTGCCGAGCTTCTCGACGACCGCGCCGGCGGCGAAGTTCGCGAGCTGCGTCGCGGTCTCGGGCGCGATCCC
>DATHLL010000260.1:0-2205 GCA_035488195.1 Candidatus Elarobacter sp.
GCATGTACGGACCGTCGGACCGCGCGGAGAGCATCGCGACGATCCACGCGGCGCTCGACGCGGGCGTCAACCTGCTCGACACCGGCGACTTCTACGGGATGGGGCACAACGAGCTGCTGATCCGCGAGGCGCTCGCGAACGTGCCGCGCGAGAACGTCGTGATCAGCGTGAAGTTCGGCGCGCAGCGCGGCCCCGACGCGGCGTGGCTCGGATACGACGCGCGCCCGCAAGCCGTGAAGACCTGGCTCGCCTACTCGCTGCAGCGCCTGGGCGTCGACTATGTCGACGTCTACCGCCCCGCGCGCGTCGACGGGCAGGTTCCGATCGAAGAGACCGTCGGCGCGATCGGCGAGATGGTGCAGGCGGGATACGTCCGTCACGTCGGCCTCTCCGAGGTCGGCGCCGAGACGATACGCCGCGCCGCCGCGACCCATCCGATCTGCGATCTCCAGATCGAGTACTCGCTGATCTCGCGCGGCATCGAAGAGACGATCCTCCCCACCGTGCGCGAGCTCGGCATCGGGATCACCGCGTACGGCGTCCTCTCGCGCGGCCTCATCAGCGGCCACTGGCGCAAGGACGCGATCGCGCCGACCGACTTCCGCGCGCACAGCCCGCGCTTCACCGGCGCGAACGCCGAGGCGAATCTCGCGCTCGTCGACACGGTGCGCGGCGTCGCCGAATCCCTCGGCATCACCGTCGCGCAGGCGGCGATCGCGTGGGTCGCCGCGCAGGGCGAGGACATCGTTCCGCTGATCGGCGCGCGCCGCCGCGACCAGCTCGGCGAATCGCTCGCCGCCGCGGACGTCACGCTGCGCCCCGAAGACCTCGCCGCGATCGAGCGCGCGGTACCGAAGGGCGCGGCCGCCGGCGCGCGCTATCCGGACCGCGCGATGGCCGACCTCGACAGCGAGAAGTGACGCCGCTCGCGGCGGCGAGCGTTCAGCGCGCGACCGGCAACGCGGCGCGCAGCTCGGCGACGGAGCTCTCCGCCGGCAGTTCGGCGAGCACGTCACCGCTCGCACCGATGAGGAACAGCCGCGTGTCGTGATCCTCGCGCGCGCCGGATCCCGCGCCCACGCGAGCCTCGACGTCGCGAACGACGCCGGGCGCGGCCGTCACGCCGGTCACCGCGTGATCCCACGCGCGGAGATATCGCCGAAGCACCGCCGGCGTGTCGTGCGCGGGATCGGTCGTCAGAAACAACGCGCGCACGCGACGCGCGCGCGGCGTCTCACGAAGCGCGCGGCTCAGCGCCGCGAGCGTCAGCGGACACCGGTCCGCGCACCGCGTGTATCCCAAGACCAGCACCGTCGGCGCGGTCCCCGCACCGATCGCGACCGCGCGGCCGTCGTCCGACTCGAGCACGGTACGCTCGAGACGGCGCGCAACGATCGTGCCGCCGAACGACGACCATGACGAGGACGACACGGCCTGCGCGCCGTCCCGAACCGCGCGCGGAAGAAGAAGTTGCACCTCGTACACGATCGCGCCGGCCGCGCCGAACAGCGCGGCGAGCGCCGCGGCGCGAAGCCTTCCTTTCAGGTCGACCGGCATCACCGCCGCGTTCCGGACCGCCACGTACACTCGCCTGTGTACGGCGGAGCCGCGCGCGAACGTTCGCGGCATCGCCACAGGCCGGTATACCGCGCGGATGCAACGGCGCGCGCATGACACGCTCCGTTCCGTTCGCCGCGCTGGTCGCCGCCGGCGGCCTCGTCATCTCGGTCGCGCTCGGCGCGCGGCAAAGCTTCGGCCTCTTCATCGGCCCGATCGTCGCCACGCACGCGGTTTCGCTGCCGCTGCTCGCTTTCGCGCTGGCGCTGCAAAATCTCGTCTGGGGGATCGCGCAGCCGTTCGCCGGCAGCCTCTCCGACCGCTTCGGTCCGCCCGCCGTCGTCGCCGCGGGCGCCGCCCTGTACGCGCTCGGCCTCGCCGCGGTCGCGCTCCGTCCCGACACGCTCTCCGTCGTGCTGGGGTTCGGGATCCTGGTCGGCGTCGGCTTGAGCGGGATGACGTTCGCGGTCGTGATCTCCGCCGTGAGCCGCGCCGCCTCGGAGACGAACCGGGCGACCGCGGTCGCGCTCGCCGCCGCAGGCGGTTCGCTGGGCCAAGTCGCGCTCGTCCCCGTCGCGCAGCTCGCGATCGGCGCGGCCGGCTACCAGCGCGCGCTGATCGTGCTCGCGCTGGTCGCGATCGCCGCCG
>DATHLL010000261.1:0-4566 GCA_035488195.1 Candidatus Elarobacter sp.
CCCCACTGCGAGATGCAGTGCGCCTCGTCGACGACGAACAGCGGGATCGTGAGATCTTGGAGGATGCCGACGAACGCGTCGTCCTCGAGCTTCTCCGGGGTGACGAAGACGATCTTGAGCTGGCCCGACGCGATCCGCGCCATCGCCGCGAACTCCTGGTCTTCCGACAAGGTCGAGTTCAGCGCCGCGGTCGCGGTGACGCCGCGCTCGGAGAGCATGTCGAGCTGATCTTTCATCAGCGCGATCAGCGGCGAGACGACGATCGTCGTCCCTTCCATCAGCAGCGCGGGAAGCTGGTAGCACAGCGACTTCCCGGCGCCGGTCGCCAGGATCGCGAGCGTGTCCTCACCGGCCAGGATCCGCGAGATGACCTCTTCCTGGCCCGGGTTGAACGTCTCGTAACCGAACTTCTCGCGGAGCGCTCCGCGCAGGTCCAACGTGGTCTCCATCGTTCCTTCTCCCGGCGGCATGACGACAGGCAACGCCTTGCTTGGAAAGCAGGCGCCGCGGCCATGAGAAGCCGGTGCTCTCCGGGTACCCTACCCGGACCTCCTTAAAACGTCGTCGAACGGTGACGGGTTGCCGCAGACGCGCCCCGAATCCAAAGGGGTGTCGCTGTACCGAACCTGGCGGCCACGCACGTTCGCCGACCTGGTCGGCCAGGACGCGGTGGTCAAGACGCTCACGACGGCCCTCGAGACCGGCCGTCTCGCGCACGCGTACCTCTTCTCCGGCCCGCGCGGCTCCGGCAAGACCTCGGCCGCGAAGATCCTCGCGCGCTGCATCGAGTGCGTGAACGGCCCGACCGCGACGCCCGACAACACCTGCGAGAACTGCACGGCGATCATCGAGGGGACGGCGCTCGACGTGCTCGAGATCGACGCCGCCTCGAACCGCGGGATCGACGAGATCCGCGCGCTGCGCGACGCGGTGAAGTATCCGCCGGCGACGATGCGCAGCAAAGTCTACATCATCGACGAAGCGCACATGCTCACCAAAGAGGGCGCGAACGCGTTTCTCAAGACGCTCGAGGAGCCGCCGGAGTGGGCGGTCTTCGTGCTCGCGACGACCGCGCCCGAGTCGCTGCCGCCGACGATCCTCTCGCGCTGCCAGCGCTACGCGTTCCGGCGCATCGCGATCCCGACGATGATCGCGCGGATGCGCGCGATCGCCGACGCCGAGGGGATCGCGATCGACGACGCCGCGCTCGGCGCGATCGCGTACCGCGCCGACGGCGGACTGCGCGACGCGCTCACGATGCTGGAGCAGGTCGCCGCGTTCGCGAACGGCCCCGTCGACGCGGCGGTCGTCGAGGCCGCGTTCGGCCAGACGGGCCGCGCGTTCGCGCGCGCGCTGCGCGATGAAGCGCTCGACGGCGAGGCCGCCGCGGCGTTGCGCACGATCGACGAAGCGTCGGACGCCGGCACCGACATGACCGGGCTGATCCGCAGCACGATCGCGGAATTCCGGCACCTGCTGGTCGCGCGTGTCAACCCGGAGCTGCTCTCGCGCGATCTGGCGGAAGACGACGCGCAGGCCGCGCGCGAGCGCGCCGCGCAAACGCCGCAGCCGCGCCTCGTCCGCGCGCTGCGCCTCCTCGCCGACGCGCTCGCCGCCGCGCGCGGCTCGGGGAACGCGCGCCTCGAACTCGAGAGCGCGCTGCTGCGCTTCGTGCTGCAAGGCGAAGACCCGTCGCTCGACGCCCTCGCCGCCCGCGTCGCCGCCCTCGAGACCGGCGCGCCCACCCTTCGACAAGCTCAGGGTGACATTGTGGCAGCGCCCGCGCGTGCGCGCACTGCGGAAGCGACGACGACGCCCACGGCGACAGCGACGACGACGCCTACGGCGGCAGCGGCAACGACGCCTACGGCGACAGCGGCAACGACGCCCACTGCAAAAGTAGCAACGCCCACCCCGACAGTAGCAACGCCGTCCACTGCGACGGCAAGAACGCCCGCTACCACGGTGCCTGCGAGCGACGACGTTCGCGAAACGAGCGCGTCCAGCTCCGATGTCACCCTGAGCTCGTCGAAGGGTGAGCGACCGGACGCGCCATCGAAGGCCGCGCCCCAGCCCGTCGCCGCGCAGCCGGCGAGCCCGCCGATCGAGCTCTCGCTGCAGAAGCTGCGGACGCGGTGGTCGGCGATCCGGCAGCGGGCCGAAGAGGTGAAGCCGTCGCTGAACGCGCCCCTGAGCCGCGCGACGGTCGAGGCGCTCGACGGGGAGACCGTCGTGCTGCGCATCCCGATCCCGCCGATGGCCGACATCGTGAAGCGCGATCTCGCCACACTCAAGAAGGCGATCGCCGACGCGACCGGGCACGCGCTGGAGATCCGCGTCGTGAGCGGCGCGGCCGGACCGCCGCCCGGCGGCGGCTCGCCGAACGGCGGCGGCGAACCGCCGGACGACGACGAAGGCGGATTGCTCGACTACGCGCTGAAGACGCTGCCCGCGCGCTGAACGCCGCAACCGAACGAAGGGAACGACGACGCACCGTGAACCGCAACATGATGCAACAGCTGCAGAAGATGCAGCAAGAGATGGCGAAGGCGCAGGACGAGATCCAGAACGCCGTCGTCGAAGGCGCCGCCGCCGGAGGCGCGGTCAAAGTGAAGATGTCCGGCGACTTCAAGGTGACGAAGATCTCGCTCGAGCGCGGCATCGTCGATCCGGAGGACGTCGAGACGCTCGAGGACGTGATCGTCGCGGCGCTGAACGACGCGCGCGCGAAGGCCGAGGAGTACTCGACGAAGCGCATGAGCGCCGTGACCGGCGGCCTCAAGATCCCCGGCATGTGAGGCGGAGAACCGCATCATCTCGACCACCATCGCGGGCCCCGTCCAGGCGCTGATCAACGAGTTCAGCAAGCTCCCGACGATCGGCCCGAAGACCGCCGCGCGGCTCGTCTTCCACCTGCTGAACCGGCCGCGCGCCGACGCCGACGCGCTCGCCGACGCGATCGTCGCGCTCAAGGACCGCGTCCGTCTCTGCTCGCGCTGCTTCTCGATCACCGAAGAGGACCCGTGCAGCATCTGCGCCGACCCGCGGCGCGACGCGCGGCTGATCTGCGTCGTCGCCGAGGCGAAGGACGTCTTCGCGATCGAGCGCACCTCGGCGTACGACGGCCGCTATCACGTCCTCGGCGGCCTGATCTCGCCGATGGACGGAATCGGCCCCTCGCAACTGCGCGTCCGCGAGCTGGTCGACCGCGTCGCGAGCGACTCGCCCGCGGAGATCATCGTCGCGACGAACCCGAACGCCGAAGGCGAAGCGACCGCGCTCTACCTCTCACGCCTGCTCTCCCCGAGCGGCATCGCGATCACCCGCCTCGCCTACGGCCTCCCGATCGGCGGCGACCTCGACTACGCCGACGAAAACACCCTCGCGCGCGCGATCGAAGGCCGCCGCACGCTGTGATCCGCCGCGCGGCCGGCGACCTCCGCGAGGTCGCAGTGCTGCTGGACCGCGCCGTCCACCTGACGTTCACGCGGTTGACCGTCATGGTGACGCCGTTTCTCGTCGCGGCGATCGTGTCGAATCTCATGCAATGGCCGCTCGACTTCCTATCCGCGCTCATCGTCGTGGCTTCCGTCGGCGCGGTGATCGGGAATCGTGCGTGGGTCGTCGTCGTGGCGTCGCTGCAGGCCGGCCGCCGGCGCCCCGACTGGTCCGCGGCGCTCCGATACTGGCCGGCACTGTGGTACGCGCTCGTGACCCCGGTGTGGATCGTCGCGACGTACGGCGCGCTGCTCGTCGCGGAGTACGGCGCGCTGGTCGTCGCGGCCGCATTCGTCGCGCTCGTCCGGCGCATCCCGGCCCCGGCGATCTTCGGTCCACTGCCGCTGACCGCCGCCCTCGCGATCCTCGCCGTCGTCTCGGTCGTGCTGCTCGCGCTCATGCTCGCAGGGTTCGCCGGATCGATCGCCTCGATCGACACCGTCCTCGAGGGCTGCGCGCCGCGCCGCGCGGTCGCGCGGTGGCTCCGTGAAATCTTCCGGCCGGCGATGCTGAGCCGCTCGATCTCGGCGGCGCTGGTGATCCTGATCGTCGGCGGGGTGGCTCCCCTGCTGTGCAGCTACGTTTTCATGTGGTTGCCTCGGCCGTTGATCGCGCTCGTGACGGCCGTTCCGTACGCGCTTGCCAACGCGCTCTCGCTGGCGTTCGTCATGGAGCGGCGCGCGGCGGTTCTCGCGGAGCGCTACGGCGCCGACATCGCGGCTTCGCTCGCGGGTCAGACGCCGATCAGCGCATCCCCGACCGCGAGCTCGCCCGGCGTCACGACATCGCAGTAGACGCCGACGACGTTCGCGCGCTCCGTCGCGACCGCTTCGAGGACGAGCGGGAACGGCTCGCCGGTCGCGACGTCGTACGTCGTCGTGACGCAGCGCTTGATCGTGTCGACCACGCGCAGCTCGACGTCGCCGGCGCGGAGCGTCGCGCCGAGCAGGTCGGGCTCGCGCTTCGCGAAGCCGGGGGCGGCGGTGACGTAGAGGTTCGGGCGCCAGCGCTGCGGGTCGAGCTCCTCGCCGACCAGCGCTTCGACGTCGCGCACCCACAGGTCGAAGA
>DATHLL010000262.1:0-7600 GCA_035488195.1 Candidatus Elarobacter sp.
GCGGAGAAGCGCGGGCGCGAGGCGATCGTGTGCTGCGCCGAGCCGAGCTCGATGTCTCCGAGCTTTGCCATTCGCAGCGTCGCTCGCATGCGCAGTTGCGCTTGATCGTCCACCGTTGCCGCTACCCGCGTCTCGACGTGCAGCGTGCGCGGCACGTTCGGCTCGAGCGTGTCCAGGCGTACGACGCCGTCGTCGTCGACCGCGATCTCGCCGTCACCGCCGCTGACCTTCACCGGCTCGAAGCCCGGATCGGCGTGGAGCACGAGCCGCGCGTCTGTCGCAGCGTCGGCGCCCATGTTCTCCACGTGCACCGTGAACGACGCGACGTCGCCCGGCGCGAGACGCCGCGGTCCTTCGCGCTCGATCCGGTTGAACGCCGCGGGGAACGCCGCGGCGGAACGCACGGTGAGCGTCCGCGCGAACGCGCGGTTCCCTTTCGACCACTCGATGCGCGACTCGACCGGCAGCTCGGTGCCGTGCGCGATCGGCGAGCCGACCACGCCGGCAAGCGCCACCTCCACAGAGCGCCCCGGCTCAACATCGCCGAGCGCGAACAACCCAGGATCACGCCCGCGGTCGACCGCCGGCGCCCCGTCGATCACGCGCGAGCCCGCGCTGTACGCGAGCCCCTCCGGCAGTTTCACCCGCACGCGGACGTCGCGCGCGCGCGCCGTGCCCGCATTGCGCGCATGGACCACGACGCGCACGCGCTGCCCCGGGACGACCTCGTCCTCGCACTCGACGCGCAGGCTCGTCTCTTCGCCGTCGAACGACGGCTTCGAGGGAATCTTCAGCGTCACCGGGCTCAGCGCGAATTCCGGCAGCTCCTGCGTGCACACCGAGCCGGTCGCCGTGATCTGCGCGTTGTCGTCGAGCGTCGAATCGATGCGCACGCGATAGCCGACATCCAGCGTCGCACCAGGCCCGAGCACCGGCGTCGCAACCGCCGGTGCCGCCAGCCCGAACGGCTCGTGCTCCGGCAGCCCCAACCGCTCACGACCGCCGATCGTCGCACTGCGCTCCACGTACGTCGTGTTCGCGGGCACTGGCAGCAGCACGATGACGTCGTGCGCGCTGCTCTGCCCGCTGTTGTGGATCTGCGCGCGCAGTTGCAATTCCGCACCGGGCACCGCTTCGCGCACCGGCGTGAGCGACAGCCGCGTCGCAGGGCTCTGCAGCGTCGGCCGGCTGCGCACGACCAGCCGCACGACGTTCGAGCCGATCACTGGCACCTCGAACGAGGCGATCGCCGCTTGCAGCGCGATCTGCGTCCCGTTCTCGATCGTCGAGGCGACGCTGTACGCGAGCGAGATGCGCCGCTCGCCGCCCGCCGGCACGTCGCCGAGCTTCGCGCCGCTGCTCTGCAGCAGCGACGTCAGCCCGCCCTGCTCGTCGATCTCTTCGTCGTCGATCCGCGCGGTGCCGACCAGATACGTCAGCCCTTCGGGCAAGCGGAACCGCACGCGGAACCCGCTCGCCGTTCCGCCGCCGAGGTTCTTGAAGGTGAAGCTCGCGTGGATCGTCTGCCCCGGCTCGATCACACGACCCGGCGAGACGTGCAGCGTCCGCAGCCCCTCCGGAAGCGGCGCGGAACCCGGGGCGAACACGGCGGTCAGCGTGCGCATCTGTGCGGAGAACGTGCGCGCCCGCCGCCCCGAACCCTGCCGACGAGAGCTTAAGTGCCCTTAAGCACGCCAGCCCGCTTCAGTCCCGCGAACGCCGCAAAATATTCATCCGCAAAGCATCGAACATGCGTACGTTCTCATGCTATAATTACCACCGGATCACTGACGCCACACATCACGCGATCCGATAACAACTGAGTTGCCCGGCCGGTGCGTCAACACCGACCGGGCACGTCACCCGATGAAGGAACCATCGAATGACAGTCCGCGAGTTCGACGCACGTGCGTCGTTCACCCGGGGCGCGTCCTCGCGACAGGATCGCCTTCCCGGCCGTCTCTTCCGCGCCGCCTGGCTGTTGGGGCGGTTCGTCCGCCGCGAGCCGGTCGGGTACGAGCAGTACCGCGCGCGCTTCGGCCGCCCGGTGCATGCGTTTCACGGCGATCTCGCCGCGCTGCGCGCCGCGCGCATCTATCGCGGCACGGAGCTGCTCGGATCGTGAGAATCGTCGTCCCGTTCAAGGCACCCGAGGCGTTCGAGCGGTTCGGCATCGACTGGACGCGCGAGGCGATCACCGAACGCGAGCGTGCGATGCGCGAGGCGTATCTGACCTACGAGAGCTCGTGCGGTCCCGACGGGCTCGTCTCGCTGTTGCTCCTGGCGGCGGTCTCCCGCCGCCGGGGCTCGGTCGCGACCGATCTGCAAGCCGCGGCCGATCACGCCGAGACGCTGCTGGCCGTCAAGCTGCACAATCACCGGACGGCCGCGATCGACGCCGCGGCGGCGCACGTCTCCGGCGGCGGCGCGATGTGGACGTGACCGGCGCGTCAGGATGACATTGGGGCGGGCTAGTACGTCAGCGGGACCGTCTTGTGCTCGCCCGGCGCGAAGAAGTTCGTCGTCGGCGCGATCACGGTGAAGCGGATCTGCACGCCGCGGCTCGAGGTGCGGTGGCCGGCGCTCGACGACGGCACGAACGGCGCGCCCGGCGGTGCGGGCGCGGCGGCCGGCTCGCCGGGCGCCGTCGCGCGCGCGGCGGCCACGAGCGCCGGGCGCAGGCGCAGCCACACCGCGCTCTGCGCGGGGACGCTGATCGCGTAGCGGCACGTTCCGTCGCCGGCCGGCTCGGGGCGCGTCTGCGCGATGAGGTGGTTGTCGAGCGCGTCGCGCGCCTCGACGAACAGCTCGCCGCACGAGACGCTGCGCTCGCCGGCGGCCGCTTCGTGGATCGCGATCGGCCCTTCGGCCACCGCGAGCTCGCCCGCGAACGCGTGCTGCGGCGCGACGACGACCGCCGCGACGGCGATCGCGCCGGCGAGGACTGAGACTCGGACCCGCCGGAAACGCGGGGACAGCGGCATGCGGGGCACCTCCGTCCCAAGAGCCTACCCGCTGCGCAAAGCGCGCTCTCCGGCGCGGGCCGTAATGCTCGGCGCGTGGGGCCGTTCGGCCCACGTTGTGACTCCGTGAAGCCGCCTGGCCGCTCTTCAGCGTGGGCGGCGCGGGGCCGATACCGGGAGGGTGACCCCTCAGGTGAACGCCGAGTACTCGCGTTGGCTTCAGCGAAACGCGACCTCCTCGGTCCTCATCTACTGTGGCCTCATCGCCGTCTTATTGCCGGCGTTCCATTTCGTGTTGTCGCCGCTGCCCGGGGTTCCGCCGGGGTCGGACTCGCTTCTCCTGCGCTGCATCCCGGCCGCGTTCTCGGTCGCGCTGGCCGGCTCGGTGCTCGCCTTCCCGGCGGTCCGCGCCCACGCGCACACGCTGCAGTTCCTCAACGTGCTGCTGTGCGTGATCGCGATCGTGATGCTGGTCGTGAACAGCGGCGACCACTACGCCTACATCGCCTCCGGCCTGCTCGTCATCGTCGGCGCGCAGCAGGCGTTCTACCGCACGGCCCAGCTCGCGGCGACGTTCGCGATCGGGCTCCTCGCGCACGTCGTCTACTCGGCGCTGCACGGCGTGCTGTGGGTGCCGATGAACCTCGCCGCGCTCGGCACGTTCGGCAGCGCGTACATCATCGGCTTCATCCCGGGCGCGCTGCGCATCAAGATCCAGAGCAGCGAGATCCGCACGCGCCTCGAAGCGCAAGAGGTCAAGGAAGAGCTGCTCCACGCGCAAGCCGAGCTGGTGAAGCTCGCGCGCTACGACGCGCTGACCGGGCTGCCGAACCGCTCGACGCTGCAGGAGATGCTCGCGGCGCAGCTCGTCCGCGCCGAGGCCGAGGGGACGGAGTGCGCCGTCGCGTTCCTCGACCTCGACCGCTTCAAGGACGTCAACGACACGCTCGGCCACGACGTCGGCGACCGGATGCTGCGCGAGCTCAGCGGCCGCATCGCCGCCGTGCTCGGGGCGGCGGGCGTCGTCGGGCGCTGGGGCGGCGACGAGTTCGTCGCGATCCTCCCCGCAGTCCGGGATCGCGTCGGGCTCGAGGCGCTCGCCGAGTCGTTCATCGCCGCGATCGGGCGGCCGTTGGTCGTCGACGGCGCGGAGCTCGCGGTCTCCGCCAGCGTGGGGATCGCGATCTCGCCGCGCGACGGCGCCGAAGCGGGTCTGCTGATCCGCAACGCCGACGCCGCGATGTACAAGGCGAAGTCCGACCTCGGCTCGGGGCACGCGTTCTTCAGCGACGCGCTGCGCGCGACCGCGGCGCAGCGGCACTACATCCAGACCGAGCTGCGCCGCGCGCTCGCCGACGGCGGGCTCTCGCTGCACTACCAGCCGATCGTCGACGCGTCGACCCGGCGGATCGTCGCGGCCGAGGCGCTCGTGCGCTGGACCGATCAGGACGGGACGCTGCACTTCCCCGGCGAGTTCATGAGCATCGCCGAGGACAGCCGGTTCATCATCCCGCTCGGCACGTGGATCTTGAACGAAGCGTGCGCGCAGGCGGCGGCGTGGCGCCGCGCGGGGATCGCGCTCGGCGTCGCGGTGAACGTCTCGCCGCGGCAGTTCGCGCACCCGTACTTCGTGCAGACGCTCGCGCGCGCGCTGCGCGAGACGGGCGCCGCGCCCGAGGACGTCGAGATCGAGATCACCGAGGCGGCGATCATGTCGAACGCCGAGCCGGTGCTCGCGACGCTCAAGGACGTGCACCGCATGAGGATCCGCGTCGCGATCGACGACTTCGGGACCGGCTACAGCAGCTTCGCCTACCTCAAGCGGTTCGAGGTCGACTCGCTGAAGATCGACCGGACGTTCGTCGAGGGGATCGAGCGCGAGGACAATCTCGCGATCGCGCGCTCGATCGTCAGCGTCGCGCACACGCTCGGCCTTCCGGTCACCGCCGAAGGCGTCGAGACGCTGATCCAAGCCGAGATCCTCGCCGCTCTCGGTTGCGACCGGCTGCAGGGCTATCACTTCGGCCGCCCGATGCCGGCGCCCGCGCTCGCGGCGCTGCTCGCCGAACCGGCTTCCGTTCGCTAGGATCGCGTAAACCGCGCTCGCGCGCGGAGGATCGGCTGCGCGCATTCGCGCAGGCGTCGGCATGATCCGTCGGATTGGTTCGATCCTGGCGCTCTTCGCGCTCGTCTGCGGCGTCCCGGTCGCGAGCGCGCAGGAGAAGCCCGCGTACTCGTTCGACCTGCGGCAGTTTCCCGGCGCGCCGGTCTCGGTGACCGACTTCAAGAGCTATACCGAGCCGGGCGGGATGTTCAAGTTCCAGCACATCGTCTGCCTGACGTACACGATCCGCGCTTCGCAGCCGGTGACCTCGCTGCGGTTCGCGGTCAGCTCGCGCGACGCGGCGGGAAAGGAATACCAGCGGCTGGCGATCGCGCGCGACGGCACGTTTCCGCCGGGCGAGCTGCACGTCGGGCATCCGCTGAACGGCCGCAAGGACTGCGTCGAGATGAACGTGCTGCGCGAGGACGCGCCGGTGATCGCGGTGCGCCTGCTCTCGGCGACGTACGCCGACGGCACGACGTGGACCGCGCCGGAGACCGATCTGCCGCCGATCGCGCGGGCGGTCGCGGCGACGCCGTCGCCGCTCACCGCGTCGCCGCCGGCGTGGAGCGCGAGCTCCCACGCGCACTATCTCGCGGTCGCGTACGGGCGCCAGGACGCGCACGTCGCGATCTTCGCGCCCGGGCAGACCGTGCCGTCGTCGGTGATCGCGCTGAACGACTGCTGCGCGATGGGCGTCGCGTTCGACGCCGCGGGGAATCTGTTCGTGGAAACCTCGCGCGACGGATTGCTGGTCGTTCCGCCGGGCGCCACCGCGCCGTCGCGGCGGATCCCGGGGGCCGCCGGGACCGCGCTCGCGGTCGGAGCGAACGGCGACGTCGCGACCGCGGGCGACTCGGGCGACATGAAGGTCCACGTGTACCCCGGCGGCGCGGAGATGGGGTCGTATCCGCTGCCCGGCATCGTCACGCGCGGCGGTCTCGCGTTCGCGCCGAACGGCGACCTCGCCGTCGCCGACTCCACGTCGACGACGCTCAAGGTCTACGCGCACGGGTCGGCGACGACGTCGCGCACGTACACCGTCCCGGTCGGCACGACGCTGGTCGGCTTCGATTCCGAAGGTCATCTCGCGGCGGCTAGCACGCGCGGGCGCACGATCACGCTGTTCGAGCCGTCCACGGCCGTGAAGCAGACGTCGATCCAAGGGATCGCGCTGCAGGCGTTCACGTTCGACGTGCACGGCCGCCTGCTGCTCGGCGCCTCCGACGGCGTCTACCCGTTCGGCGTCGGCGGCTCGGCGCCGGAGCGCCGCTTGACCGGACCGCCGGCGAACAGCCTCGCCGCCGACACGAACGGCGTCATCGCCGCCGGCGACTTCACCGGCGGGCGCGTGGCGCTCTACGACGGCGAGACCCGCACGGTGATCGCCGGCCTCGACGGCGTACGCGCCGTCGCGTTCTCGCCGTAAGCGGGAGGCGCGCAGGGTTGTCGGCCGCGGCGTTGTACGCTGCGCGCATGCCCGTCAAGCTGACCGTCGTCTACGACAACCCGACCGATCCCGCGGCGTTCGAGGAGCACTACAAGAGCGTCCACGTCCCGCTCGCGCAGAAGATCCCGAACGTCCGCCGCGCCGAGCTCGCCAAAGTCTTCCCGAAAGAAGACGGCAGCCCGACGCCCGCCTATCGCACCGCCGACCTGTATTTCGACAGCTACGAAGACGCCTGCGCCGCCGTCGCGACACCCGACGGCCAGGCCGCGATCAAGGACGCCGTCGGACTCGGAACCGGCGGCGTGCGCTTCTTGCTGAGCGACATCGAGTACTCGTCGTAGACGTTCTCGTTTGGCTCATCCTTCGACAGGCTCAGGATGACATTGGGGCGGGTCAGGTGATCTTCGGCGGGTCAGGTGATCTTCGGCGGGTCAGGTGATCTGCGGCGGCTCAGGTGATCTTCGGCGGCTCAGGATGACGGTTTCGCGGAAGCATCGTGCCTCGCGACAGTGTCATCCTGAGCCTGTCGAAGGATGAGCCAACGCGGCGGACCGTGACCGCGCGAGCTCACGAATCGCATCCCAGTCGCCGCGCACGAGCGCCTCTTTCTTCGCCCGGCTCCATCCCTTCAGGCGTTTCTCGGCGAAGATCGCCTCCCCGGGCGTCCCGAACGCCGCGCTGAAAACCAGCCGCACGGGACGTCGGCCGAACGTATAACACCATGGATCGACACCCGCCTGATGCTCCGCAACGCGGATTTCCAGTTTCGAGGTGACTCCGACGTAGTAGCGCCCGTCCGCGCATTCGAGCAAGTAGACGCAATAGCACTTCACGTCCCGTCTTCTGTCACGGCTTCATTCGGCGACTAGGCGCAGGAGCATCACCAAGTCGATAATGATATGCCGCATGCGGCTTCAGGCTCGAGCACGATCCGGCCGTGATACAACAAGGCCCGCTCTTGCGAGCGGGCCTTCTCGTTTGGCTCATCCTTCGACAGGCTCAGGATGACGTTGGGGCAGCGCAGGATGACGCGGAGGTCGGCGGCGCTTCCGTTTGCCCTACAGGTCTTCGGGGTTGATGCCC
>DATHLL010000263.1:0-24853 GCA_035488195.1 Candidatus Elarobacter sp.
GACTATCTCTACTCGGCCGAGGAGCTCGAGCCGTGGGTCGACCGCGTCGCCGATCTCCGCGCCTCGGCCGGCGTGCGCGAGACGCTGGCGTTCTTCAACAACCACCGCAGCGGCCAGGCGGTGCGGAACGCCGAGATGTTCCGGGCGATGCTGGAAGCGCGGCTGGCCGGACGGCCCGGCCGCGCTTCCAAAGCGCCGAAGCCGAAGGCTACTTCGTGATCGTCGTGATCACGCCCAGCCCGTCGACGAAGATCCCGGCGACCTGACCGATCGAGATCTTGTTCCCGTTCAGGACGTCCGCCAGCGAGACGCCGACGTCGACGTTCGAGTTGTTCAGCACGCTGACGTTGTTGAGCGCGTTGCTGACGTTGACGTTCGCCAGCACGTACTGCAGGATCGCGACCGGCGAGTTGCTGCCGTTCGTCTGCGCGACCTCGACGCTGGGGCTGAGCAGCGCGAGGAACGGCAGGTCGTCGTTCGCATCGCTCACCTTCAGCATCGTCTTGAGAGCCGAGGAGAGCCGGTAGACGCGCAGCTTGTTGAAGCTGATCGTCTTCATCTTGCGCACCTTGCCGATCTCCACGGTCGGGTGCGTCAGCGCGTAGCGCAGGTCCGAGGTGCTCAAGCTGCCGGACTGGAGCTTCTTGATCTGGCCGAGGTGCTTCCCGTTGTTGCCCTTCGCGCTTCCGCCGCCGTTGACGGCCGGAGGCGTGGTGGGATGCGGCGCCGGCGCGGTGACGGAGGAGCCGGGCGCCGAGCTGGCGCCGCTCGACGGCGACGGTGCGGCGGTCGCCGGCGCCGGC
This sequence comes from Candidatus Elarobacter sp., assembly GCA_035488195.1. Classification (GTDB taxonomy): domain Bacteria; phylum Vulcanimicrobiota; class Vulcanimicrobiia; order Vulcanimicrobiales; family Vulcanimicrobiaceae; genus Vulcanimicrobium. Next base: position 804 of record DATHLL010000263.1, read on the forward strand.
GTCGTCAGCATCATCGGCGTCGTTTGCGGCGCCGGCGCCGTGACCGGCGAGCCGGAGGAGGACGGCACGGGCGAGGCGCTCTGCGCGAGCGTGCCGGCCGGCGCGAGGGCGAACGCCGCCGCGGCGAGCGCGGGAAGGAGCTTGTTCGTCATCGCCGGCCTCACTTCGTGATGGTGGTGATGATCCCACCACCGCCGATGTAGAGCCCGACGACCTGGCCGATCGAGATCTTGTTGTTGTTGAGGACGTTCGAGAGCGCCACGTTGAGGTTGACGTTCGAGTTGTTCAGCACGTTCAGGTTGTTGAGCGCGTTGCTGACGTTGATGTTCGCGAGCACGTCGCGCAGGTACTGGATCGGCGAGTTGTTCCCGTTCGAGGACGGCAGCGAGGGCGTCGTCTGCGCGACCTGCACGCCCTCACCGAGCAGCGCCAGCGTGATCGCCTGCGCGTCGGCGTCGCTCAGCTTCACCATCGACTTGAGCGAGGTGGGCAGCTTGTAGACGCGCAGGTTGTTGAAGTCGATCGTCTTCATCTTCGCGAGCTGCTTCGCCGCCTGCACCTGGTGCGTGAGGCCGTACAGCACTTGCGAGCGCGTCAGCGAGCCGGTCTTGAGCTGCTTGATCTTGCCCTTCGCTTGGCCGTTGCCGCCGTTGCCGTTGCCGTTGCCGTTGTTGTTGCCGCTGCCGTTGGTGTTGCCGGCGCCGGTCGAGGTCGTGCCGGAACTCGACGGTGCTGCGGACGGCGCGGCGCTCGGCGCCGCCATCGGCGAGCCGGTCGGGGCCGGCATCGACGTCGTCGGCAGCGCGCTCGGCGCCGCGCTCGCCGGCATCGCGGTGCTCGAGGGCATCGGCGAGGATGATTGCGCAAACGCGGTACCGGGCGACGCGAGCGCGAGCGCCGCGGCGGCGAGTATCAGTCTGCTTGGATGATGCATCGTGGAAGAGGCTCCTGTCGGGCTGAGTGACTGACAAGTGCCGTCTTCCCAGGATCGCCTAAGGCATGCGTGGTCGCTCAGCGCACGAGAGCGTCCATCGCTTCGAGGAAGCGCTCGATCTCTTCGTCCGTCGTGTAGAGGTGGGCGCTCACCCGCAAGCCGCAGCCCGGCCGGTAGTCGACGTAGATGCGGCGCGCGATCAGCTCGTGCAGCACGCGCTCGGCGTTCGGGACGTCGATGCCGACCCAGCCGGTGCGGCTCCGAGCGTCATGCGGCGTGTTGACGGTCCAGCCGCGTTCGAGCGCCGCCTCGGTCAAGCGCGTGGTGAGCCGGACGTTGTGCTCCCGGATCGCCGCGACGCCGATCTCGCGGATCACGTCGTGGCCGGGCTTCGCGACGAGGTAGCCGGGGATCGTCGGCGTCCCGGTCGCCCAGCGGAGCATCCCGCGCGCGAGATCGATCGGCGGCGGCTCGAACGCGAACGGGTCGCGGTGCGCGAACCAGCCGGTCACCATCGGGCGAAAGCGCTCCGCGAGCGCCGGCCGCACGTACATCCAGCCGCAGCCCGGTCCGCCGCACAGCCACTTGTGCGAGCCGCCGACGACGACGTCGAGATCGAGCGCGACCACGTCGTACGGATACGTCCCGGTCGTCTGGTACGCGTCGAGCACGACGAGCGCGCCCACCTCTTTCGCGCGGGCGGCGATCGCGGCGACGTCGATGACGACGCCGCTCTGGTAGTACGCGTGGGAGAGGACGACGACGGCGGTCCGCTCGGTGATCGCCGAGCAGATGCGGTCGGTCGGGATCGTCCGCCCGTCGTCGGTCGGAACGCGAACCGTCTTCGCGCCGGCCCGCTCCCACTCGGTCCACACGTACGCGAGCGAAGGAAACTGCAGCGCTTCGTACACGACCTCGTTGCGGTCGACGTGTCCTGAGCCTGTCGAAGGACGAAAGCCGAGCGACGAGGCGAGCGCGGACTGCAGCACGCTGACGTTCGGCGCGAGCGAGACCGAGCCGGGCGGCGCGCCGACGATCGCGCCGATCCCGTCGGCGATCGCGTGCGCCTCCTCGAGCCACGCGGGCCACGCGCCCTCGGGTCCGCCGTCGGCCCACTGCTCGTGATAGCGCACCAGCGCGTCGCGCGCCGCGAGCGGCGGCGCGCCCATCGAGTGCGAGACCAGCCACGTGTTGACGTCGAGCCCGGCGAACCGGTCGCGCGCCCCCTTCGGCAAGCTCAGGACAGGCTCGGAAGCGGAAGCGATCACGCGGGCGAGCTTCCGCCGAGCACGGTGCGGACCTCCCACAGCTCGGGGAAGAAGCGCTTCTGCAGCGTGCTCTGCAGATACGAGACGCCGAGCGAACCGCCGGTCCCCGGCTTCATCCCGATCATCCGCTCGACCATGATCACGTGCCGCCCGCGCCACAGCCGCACGCGCTCGTCGAACTCGATCAGGTCCTCGAGCAGCAGGTAGAGCGCGTAGTGCGACTCCTCGTCCTCGTAGATCGCGCGGAACGTCTCGATGAGCGCGTCGTGCGAGGAGACGTCGAACCCCTGGCGCGCGAGGTAGCCTTTGAGCGCGTCGTAGAGCGTCGGCTCGCGCAGCCGCCGGTCGAGGTTCGCGCGCTCCTCCGCCGTCACGTCGAGATGCCGCACCGCGGCCTCCGGCATCTTCGCGCCGCAGCGGAACTCGATCTCGCGGAACTGCGCCGACTGGAAACCGCTGGCCGGGTTCAGCCCTTCGCGGAACGCGTTGAAGTCCTGCGGCGTCATCGTCTCGAGCACGTCGACCTGCGTCTCGAGGATCCGCTGGATCGCGTGGATCCGCCGGAACGCCTTGGCGACCTTGAGCAGATCGCCGCTCTCCAGGAAGCGCACGGCGGCGTCGAGCTCGTGCAGCGTCTGCTTGAACCACAGCTCGTAGACCTGGTGGATCACGATGAACAGCAGCTCGTCGTGGTGCGCCGGGTCGCTGAGCGGCCGTTGGAGGCCGAGCAGGTCCGGGACGCGGAGGTACGAGCCGTAGGTCAGGGGAGTCGTCGCCACGCGGCCACCTTCCGCGCCGCGGCGCGCGGCTACTTCGCGCGCCACCTCCACGCCCACGCGTTCCACAGATGCTGGCCGGTCACCGACGGGACGATCCCTTCGAGGTCGTCGCGATAGGCGACCGCTTCCCGGTTGAAGCCGAGGAAGATCACGTCGCTCTGCTCGACCAGCCGGCGCGTGAGCGCGCGGTCGCCGGCGGCCTCGCGCGCGGGATCGGTCGTGCCGAGCTCCTCGCGCGCGGCGCGCTCGATCGCCGGATCGCAGACGTTGCCGAAGTTGTCGCCGCCCGGCGGCCGCGTGTCGCAGCGGAACAGATACGAATGATCGGCGACGGTGTTCGGCTGCCAGCCGTAGTACGAGAAGTCGAAGCGCCCGTTGGGATAGATCCCGCCCTGCGCCTTCGTCTCGTAGAGCAGGTTGTAGCCGTACTCTTTCAGGTCGACGCGGAACCCGAGCTTCGCGAGCTGCTGCTGCGCGAAGAGCCCGAAGCGGCCGGTGCTCTTCGACTCCGTCGTGGCGACGAACTGGAGCGCGAGCGGCCGGCCGTTCTTGCGGCGCACGCCGTCGGCGCCGAGCCGCCACCCCGCCGCGTCGAGCAGCGCCGCGGCGGCGGCGGGATCGTAGCGCGGCTGCACGATCGAGGGATCGTACGCGAACTGTCCGGGGAGGCGATCGGTCTCGCCCGGGACCCAGAGCTCGCCCTGCAGGTCGCGCATGATCCGCTCGCGGTCGATCCCCATCGCGAGCGCGCGCCGCACGCGGACGTCGTCGAGCGGCGGGTGCGCGAGGTTCAGCAGCACGTAGTCGAACTCGTAGTGAAGCTGCATCACGATGCGCACGCCGCGGCGCTTGCGGATCGTGTCGAGGAACGTCCGCCCGGCCTGCACGCGCGCCGGGATCAGATCGATCCCGCCGGCGTTCCAGACGGTCGCGATCGTGTTCGGGTCGGGGATGATCGCGATCTCGATCCGCGCGATCGCCGGCGCGCCGCGGAAGTAGTGCGGGTCGGCGGCGAGGACGATGCGCGAGCCGCGCTGCCACGAGACCAGCTTGTACGGCCCCAGCCCGACCGGCGCGGCGTTGTACGGATCGCGGTTGAGGTCGTGCTTCCCGGCGAGCAGATGCGCGGGGAGGACCGGGTACGGATCGTTCGCCGCCATCGTGAAGCACGACGGCACGAACGGCGAGAACGGGCGCGTCAGCCGCACCTGCACGGTGTAGGGATCGAGCGCGCGAACCGCCGCGACGTGGTCGAAGCCGGTGCGGTCGGGGACGGCGTTGTCCCGGTTCATCGCCGCGCCGAACGAGAACACGACGTCGCGCGCGCCGAACGGCGCGCCGTCGTGCCAGCGGACGTTGCGCCGCAGGTGGTAGACGACCGTGCGCCCGTCGCGCGAGATCCCGCCGTTCGCCGCGGTCGGGACGGCGGTGGCCAGATCGGGGACCAGCCGCCCGGCGCCGTCGGCGCGGAAGAGAAAGCCGTGGATCAGCGGCGCGAAATAGACGACCTGCGCGTTGTCGACGACCAGCGGGTTCAGCCCCGGCGGATCGGTCGCGCTGTCGAGGCGCAGCACGCCGGCGGCCGTCCTGACGCCGGAGGCGCCGGTCCCGGTCTGCGCGCACCCGGCGAGGGCCAGCGAGGCCGCGGCGGCGAGCGCGCGCACGAGCTTCATCAGGCGCGCAGTTCGGTTCGCGCGCCGCGGTCCCTTACCGGCTGCTCAGAGCTCGACGCGCGCGTCCGACGTCGCGACGTCGACGCGCCGCCAGGCCGTGTAGCGCCCGTCGTTCGAGCCGGGCGCCGTTTCCCGCCGCCACCAGGCCGGCGCCCCGGTCGTGTCGACTTCCCACGTCTCGCCCTTGGCGATCTTCTGCGTGCCGTAGAGCACCGCCGCGTCGAGCGTCGCGCCGACGCGAACCTCGACGGTCACGCCGCCCGCGTACGAGACGTTGCGGAAGCGGATCAGCCCGTCGGCGTTCGCCCGGCGCGGCGCGGCGAGCGCGGCCGCCGCGGCGATCAGTCCGGAAAGAGCCTGCCTGCGCGTCATTTCGGGCACCCTCCCTCGGCGAGAGCCGGTACCAACGAAAGAATACAGAGGCGGCTGAGAAATCTCTGAGACGGCCGCAGCGTCACGGCCGTCTCAGACACTGCGTCACTGCACGATGACGTGCAGGTTCGAGGGCGCGTCGCAGAAGTGCAGCACCGACCCTTCGGGGACGCCGGACGGATCGGCCGGGCCGACCGTGACGGTGCGGCACGGGAGATCCCACGTCTGCGAGGCGGCGCCGCCGTGCGCGAACTGGACGTTCGGGCCGAACGCGGTCGTCACCGGCGGCTGCAGCGTCGCGGTGATCTCGACGGTGTGCGTCTCGCCCGACGGGATCCCGCTGAGATCGAAGTGCAGCACCGTGTTGTACGTGCTCAGCCCGCCGGTGTTGAAGGTCGTCCCGGTGAACCCGCTCGGCGAGTTCCGGTCGAAGACGAGATGCTCGACCAGGTTGGACGGATCGACCGGGTCGGCGTCCCAGCCGAGGTTGAGCTGCTGCTGCGCGTTGAGGTCGACGGCGGAGAGCGTGAGGGCGTTCGCGAGCGTGCCGGCGCCCGGCTCGGTCGCGATGTCGTCGCCCGTGTTGTCCGCGACGTCGAAGAGGTACGAGCAGATCGCTTGCGGATCGATCAGGACCACGTCGTGCGAGCAGTCGACGCCGTGCTGGATGTTGTACTGCGTGGTGTTGTTCGGGTTCGTGAGCGACCAGTAGCCGATCATCGAGGCGCCGACGCCCATGAGGTTCGCCGAGAGCGTCGCCGTCGCGCCGTTCATGACGGTGACCGGGATGTTGTCGGCGTAGTCGAGCAGCGTCATGTTCTGGTCGAGGACGCCGACCGCGTACACGGCGGCGCCGACCGGCGCGGTCATGTTCGTCGTGTAGCAGCTGAAGGTGGTCTGCGAGCGTCCGGAGCCGGTGGTGCACTGCTGGAGGCCGGTCAGCGGGACGAGCACCGAGTACGGCCCGTTCACCGGCTGCGCCGTCCCGTCGAGCGACTGCAGCACGACGTCGAGAAAGGCGGCGTTCGGGGAGACGCTCTTCTTCGAGCGCGCGCCCGCCGACGCCGGCGCTTTTTTCTTCGCCGGGATCGCGATGCTGATCGTCATCGTCGACCGCGCCGCCGAGGCCGCGGTCCCGCCGCCGGTCGTCGGCGCGGCGGGTGCGGACGGCGTCGCGGTCTTGCCGTGTGCGGCCGGGAGCGTCGACGATCCGGAGGTTCCGCACGCGGCCAAGGCAACACTGAAGACGGCCCCTGCCGTGAGGAGTCTGAGGTTCATGGCACACCCTTTGTTGTGAAGAAGAGGGTTCAGGCGAGCGCCGAGCGACTCGCAACTTTTGGTGAATCGGCGGTCGCCGGACAAATGTTTAGCGGGTGCAAAGCCGCTCGCTCGCCATACCGGGCATCCGGAAGAGGAGGAGCCGAAGACGTGGAACACCGGGTGCGCGCGCACGGAGAGATGGCGGAGCGGTTGAACGCGGCGGTCTTGAAAACCGCAGGCCCTTCGCGGGGCTCGTGGGTTCGAATCCCACTCTCTCCTCCACGCGTCCGCGCCGCTATGTCGCTCCGGCTGCGGGGATCAGCGGCGTCACGTCGAGCGCCGGCGCGACCGGGAGTTCGACGGCGAGCAGCAGCGGCGAGACGTCGCCGGGCGGGATGATCGCGAGCGTCGGCGCCGTCATGTACGCGGTCGTGCCGTCGCCGGTCGCGACGCGCAGGCCGAACGCGGCGGCCTGACCGGGACCGATCGTGAACTCGCGCGGCCGTTCGGTCGAGAACGTCTCGGCGGCGATGTACGCGCGCTTCGCCGCGTCGAGCAGGCGCACCGCGGGATAGCCGTCGATCGCGCACGCCGTCGCGCTCGCGTTCGTCAGCGTGATGCGCAGCTCGCGGTGCATCGTCGCGCCTTCGTTCGAGGCGACCGCGGCGCGAAGCTGTGAGGCGGCGCACGGCCGCAGGACCCGCAGCACGTGCGGGCCGCCGCCGATCGGCGGTGTCGCGGCGAGCGGCAGCGCGGCCAGCGCGACGGCGAGAGCGGTGAGCGGACGGTGCAGCATGTCGCGAAAACGCGGCGGAACGGCGGAACGTCGCGCGAAGAGCGCGGGATGCCGGCCGCCTCGCGCACCGCGCTCCTCGACGAGTTGCGCGCCTACGTCCCGTTCGACGAGCGCGAGCGCGCGATGCGCGACCGGCTCGTCGCGTTCGTCGCAGCGCATCCCGACGCGTTCGAGCGCGCGCCGGCGGTCGGGCACGTGACCGCCTCGGCGTGGATCGTCGACCCGTCGCGCACGCGTGCGCTGCTCACGCATCACCGCAAGCTGAATCGCTGGCTCCAGCTCGGCGGCCACGCCGACGGCGAGCCCGACGTGCGCGCCGCCGCGCTGCGCGAAGCGCGGGAAGAATCCGGGCTCGCCTCGCTGAGGTTCGTGCAGGAAGCGATCTACGACCTCGACGTGCACGCGATCCCGGCGCGGCGCGGCGAGCCGGAGCACGAGCACTTCGACGTGCGCTTCGCGCTCGAAGCCGATCCGAACGAACCGCTTCTGGTGAGCGGCGAGTCGCACGAGCTGGCGTGGATCGCGCTCGCGGACCTGGCGCGGTACGGCGCCGACGAATCGGTGCTCCGCCTCGCGCGGAAGACACCCCGATCGAGCACGTAAGAGTTCGCCGATCGCCGGGTAGGCGACGCGCATGCGCGGCAGCTTCGAGTTCACGTTCCACACGGTGAAAGCCGACCTCGCGGCGCTCGCCGAAGGCGATCCGACGCTCGCGCTGCTGGGCGCGCAAGGCTGGGAGATGCGCGGTCTGGCGACGCTCCCGGACGGTACCGTGCTGGTCGGGCTGCAGCGCCCGCTCGACGAAGCGCGGCCGCTCGCGGACGCGCCCTCGCTCAGCGCCGCGCTCGCGGAGCCGCTGACCGCGCCGCTCGACGAGCTCGAGCGCTAGCTCTTCGCGAGCAGCGCCAGCGCGGCGTCGAGCTGGGCGTCGCGGCCGGGCTCGCCGGGATGCGCGTCGGCGCGCTGCTGCACGACCAGGTCGGGGGTGATCCCGACCTTGTCGATGTCGCGGCCGGCCGGCGTCAGATAGCGCGCCGTCGTCAGCTTGATCGCGCCGCCGTCGGGGAGCGCGAACGTCTCCTGCACGAGCCCCTTGCCGAACGTGCGCGTGCCGACGAGCGTCCCGGCCTTGTCGTCCTGGATCGCGCCGGCGACGATCTCCGCCGCCGAGGCGGTGTCGCCGTCGACCAGCACCGCGAGCGGCGCGCCGAGCGGCACGACCCCCGCTTTCGCGGCGAACGGCACCGGACGGCCGGTGCGCTCCTGCGTCGTCACGATCGTTCCGGTCACGAAATGCGAGCCGATCGCGATCGCGGCGTCGCGGTAACCGCCGCCGTTCGCGCGCAGGTCGATCGCGTACGCGCGCGCGTTCGCCGCGCGCAGCTTCGCGAGGACCGCGTCGAGCTGCTGCGGCGACTGCGCGCCGAACGAGCGGATCCGCACGTACGCGATCGCTCCGGCGAGCATCCGTCCCGTGACGTCCGGCGCGCTGAGGACTTTGCGCACGATCGCGACCGGCTCGTGCGCCGTGTCGCCGCGCGTGAACCCGATCCGCACCGTGCTTCCGGGCGCGCCGCGCAGCGCGCGCGCGACGTCGGCGGGCGCCGTCGCCGGTGGCGGCCGCCCGTCGATCGAGGCGATCGTGTCGCCCGGCTGCAACCCGGCCGCTTCGGCGGGGCTGTCGGGGAAGACGTCGACGACGCGCACCGCGTGCGTCTGCGGGTCCACGTCCAGCTCGGCGCCGATCCCGGCCGCGGCCCGGCCGTCGAGGAAGCCGACGAATCTCTTGAACTGCGCCGGCGGGAAGAGCACCGTGTACGGGTCGTGCAGCGCCGCGAGCTCGCCCGCGATCGTTTTCGCGACGAGGTCGGCGGTGCGCACGCGCGCGCCGTAGCGCGCGACGACGAGCGCGACGTCGCGGTCGATCTCGCTCTCCGCGCGATACCGGTCGCCGCGCGCCGGAAAGGCGGCGAACCGCGGCGCCGCGATCCCGCGCGAGGCGAGATACGACGCGATCCCGGTGCGCGCGCCGCTCAGCAGCAGCGCCGGATCGACCGGCTTGTAATACCGTGCGAGCACCGTCGTGTAGCAGATCTCGAGCGCGATCACGTCGAGCGCGCCGAGCGAGGCCGGTGCGCGCGGCGCGGGCGCGGCCCCGGCGGGCGCCGCGATCAGCAGGAGCGCGAGGACGAGCGCGAGCGGCCGGCGGAACACGCCTCCCTCGTTCCCGGCGGGCAGCGTCGCGGCACGCCGGCCGCGTGAAGAGCCCGGCCCGATCACCGTTCGACGGCGTAGTCGTAGAAGAGCGCGTACGCGCCGCTCGTGCCGCGGCCGGGCTCGAACGGAAAGCCGGCGGTCCACGCCGCCGGGACGGCCTCGATCGCGAAGATCTGGTCGCCCGCCGGAAACTCGAGGCTGCCGCGCACGGCGCCCGTCGCCGCGTCGACCGCGTGGATCGCGCAGCGGCTGCGCGCGAGATCGAGCCCGGGCGCGTACTGCGTGAAGCGCGGCAGCACGCGGGACGTCCCGGCGAACGCCACGCCGCCGGCGAACGCCAGGCCGCGCGTCCAGCCGGGCAGTCTCGCGACGCGCTCGAACCGTCCGCCGCGCTCGACGCCGAGCTCGCCGTAGCCGCTGCTTTCCACCCACAGGCGCCCGCCGTGGAGACGCGCGGAATGCGGCCGCGTCAAGCCGCGCAGGACCGGCTCGCGCGTCGCTCCGGAGAACACCACGCCGCGCCCGTCGACGGGATAACGCTGATGACCGGGGCGATAGCGGCCCGCCCGTTCGCCGGACGCCGAGAAGAACGACGAGGCCAGATCGGGGCCGGCGGCGATCGAGTTCAACTGGATGAGGTTGCGGTCGGTGAGCGGCACGCCGCCGCGCTCGACCGACGCCGGCCACCACACGATCCGCGCGCCGTCCTCGCCGAGCGCGACGACGGCGTTGCGGCCGACCGCGTTCGCGTGAAGCTGCGTCCCGATGAGCGCCAGATCGTGCACGTACGCCGAGCCGGGCAAGTACGTGCTGCGGACGGGGACGAGCCGGTCGGCGAGCGCGCGCGTCCCGCGCGCGAGGTCGCGCCGTTCACCGGTTCCGGACGCGCGCGCGAATTCCACGATCCGGTTCGGGTTGCGCGTCGAAGCGACGTACAGCCGCTCGCGCGCGGCGTCGTACGCGATCCCCGACGGGTGCGGCAACCGGAGGTAGGAGACGCGCGGGCGCGTTCGGGCCGAGATCGCGAGCAGCAAGTGCTCGTACTCGCGCGAGACGATCAGCGTCACGCCGGCGTGCGCGAGCGTCTCCCACCACGCGCCGCGCGCGCGCACCGCGAGCAGCGCCGCATCGCCCGCGCCCGCGTCGGCCCACTCCGCGACGACCGCGCGCGGGTCGCGCCACGCGCGCGCGTCGCTCACGAGCCGGCTCGCCGCAGCGCGCGGTACATGCGCAGCGCGCCCGCGTACATCGCGAGCGCGGAACGGTATCCGGTCGTCGAGCGCGAGCCGTGGCGCCGCGAGGAGAAGATCGGCACCTCGACGATCGGGTACTCGCGCCGCCGGCACGTCGTGCAGAACTCCGCGTCGATCAGATCGTCGTCGCGCTCGAGCGCCAGCAGCGCGCCGAACGTGCGCGGGAAGATCTTCGGCGTCCCGTTGACGTCCCAGCACGAGAGGTCGAACAGCGTCCGGCATTCGATGTTGTACAGCAGCGAGCCGATCCGGCGCACCGGGCTCTCGCGGATCTTGCGGTTCGCCTTCACGACCGTCTCGGGAAACGCGCGCGCGTAGAGCAGCATCAGCGTGAGATCCCGAGCGGTCGTCCGCGCGGAGTTGGTGTAGCAGATCAGCGCGCCGCGCGACTCGCGGATCCCGCGCCGTACCGCGCGCCCCCAGCCCGCGCGCTCCTCGACGTGCACGCGCACCGCGGGATGGCGCTCCGCGAGCGCGCGCGCGATGCCGAGCGAGCCGTCGCGCGAGCCGTTGACCACCAGCAGCAGCTCGTGGTCGAGCCCGGCGGCCGCGAGCGCGCGCTCGTACTCCTCGACGATGTGCTCGAGATGATCCGCTTGATCGTAGATCGGCAGAACGACCGAGAACGCCGGCTCGCTCACACGCGCTCCCCGGCGAGCACGGTCAGAACTCGGCGGGCGATCGCGTCGCGGTCGAGCTCGTGCAGCGCGTGGTAGAAGCGCTGGCTCCCGCTGAAGCTCTGCGGCGGGTTGCGCACGCCGATGCGGACGAGCCGCGCCGCGGCGCCGTCCTCGGCGATCGTCTCGGCGACGAGCGACCCGAGCCCGCCGGCGACGTACTGCGCCTCCACACTGACGATCAGCGCGTGGGCGCGCACGAGCTCGGTGAGGTCGTCGACCGGCGAGGGGTTGAACGTCGAGACGACCGCGACGCTCGCCGAGATCCCGCGCTCGGCGAGCAGGTCCGCCGCGGCGCACGCCTCGCTCGCGAGCGTGCCCATCGCGATCAGCGCGACGTCGCGCCCGTCGCGCACGATCTCCGCGCGCCCCGCGCGGAACCGTCCGTCGAGGCCCGGGACGCGAACGGCGTCGTCCTTCCCGATGCGGTAGTAGACCGGGCCGTCCTGATCCCACGTCGCGCGCAGCGCGGCGGCGAGCTGCGCGGGCTCGGCCGGCGTGACGATCGTCAGGCCCGGATGCGGCCGCAGCGCCGCCGCGTCGTCGATCCCGTGATGCGACGGGCCGGCCGTCCCGTACTCGAACCCCGCGCCGACGCCGGCGACGCGCACGCGCGAGCGGTGCAGGATCGGCCCGTTGCGCAGAAACTCGTACGGGCGCAGCGCGGCGAACGGCGCGATCGAGTAGCAGAACGGGATCATCCCGCCGGCGGCGAGCCCCGTCGCGACCCCGATCATGTTCTGCTCGGCGACGCCGACGTTGAAGAACCGCTCGGGGAACGCGGCCGCGAACGGCTCGAGCGCGTTGTAGCCCAGATCGGCGGTCAGCAGCATGACGCGCCGGTCGGCGCGCGCGAGCGCGCAGACGGTCTCGACGAACGCCGTCCTCACGTCGCGGCGACGTCCCGCATCGCCGTCGCGTACTCCTCGGGCGACATCGGCCAGTAGTGCCACTTGATGCGGCGCTCCATGAACGAGACGCCGCGCCCGAAGGTCGTGCGCGCGAGAAGGAGATGCGGTTCCGGAACGCTCGCCGCCTCATCGACGGCGGCGCGCAGCGCGGCGCCGTCGTGCCCGTCGACCTCGCGCGCGTCCCAGCCGAACGCGGCGAACCGCTCCGCGGCGTTCTCGATCGCGAGCACGTCGCGCGTGTACCCGAACGCCTGCTGACCGTTCGCGTCGACGATCGCGTACAGGCCGTCGAGCCGGTGATGCGCTGCGAACATCGCCGCCTCCCAGGTCGAGCCTTCGTCGAGCTCCGCGTCGCTCAGCAGCACGAACGTGCGGCGCGCCGAGCCGGTCGCGCGCGCGGCGAGCGCGCATCCGGCGCCGATCGAGAGCCCGTGTCCGAGCGAACCGCTCGAGAACTCGACGCCGGGCAGCTCGTGCTCCGGATGGACGCCGAGCAGCGAGCCGTCGCCGCAGTACGTCGCGAGTTGCTCGGCGGTGATCCAGCCGCGCAGCGCCAGCGCCGCGTAGAGCGCGAGCGCGGCGTGCCCTTTCGAGAGGATGAACCGGTCGCGCTCGGTATCGCCGAGCGACGGGATGCGCAGGATCCCGCCGTACAGTGCCGCGACGATGTCGGCGATCGAGAGCGCCGAGCCGATGTGCCCGACGTGCGCGCGGTGCGACTCGCGCAGGATCAGCTCGCGGACGCGCCGGCCCGTGACCGCCGATTCTCCGGAGTCGCGGTTCATGCGGCGTTATCGCGGCGGGGTGCGGTGGGTCTCATAGAACGAACGGCGCTCCGCGGACTCCGACAGCCAGGCCGCGGTGCGCCGGAAGCCGTCCTCGAAACATGTCGCGGCCTGCCAGCGCAACTCGGCGCGGGTGCGCGCCGTATTGGCGACCCACGTGGTCGTATCCCACGTCCGCGGCGCCATCGTCCCCCACGCCGGCTCGGCGGGGATCCCGAACCGCGCTCGGCTCACCGCGGCGACCTCGCGCAGCGTGGTCTGGACGCCGCTGCCGACGTTGTACACCGCGCCGGCGGGGATCTCGGCGCCGAGCGCGGCCTCGTACGCGGCCGCGACGTCGTCGACGTAGACGAAATCGCGCGCGACGCCGGGCGCGACGAGCGGCGGATACGCACCGCGCAGGCCGTGCGCGATCGTCGCGGGGATCAGCCTCGTCGGCTCCTCGTACGGCCCGTACACCGAGTACAACCGGAGCGTCGTCGCGTGCAGCCCCGCCGAGCGCGCCGCGTGGCGGGCGTACGCGGTCGCCGCCGCTTTCGTCACGGCGTACAGGCTGTTCGGCTCGAGCGGCTCGTCCTCGCCGGGCGCGTGATCCTTCAGGCCGTACTCCGACGAGCTGCCGGTGTTCACGAACCGTTCCACGCCGCCGGCCGCGGCCGCGTCGATCAGCCGCACCGACGCTTCGAGGTTGGTGCGCACGCAGCGCTCGACGTCGGTCTGCGACGGATAGGCGCCGTACGCGGCCAGGTGCACGACCCATTCGGGGCGCACCCGCGCGAAGAGCGGCGCGATCGCGCTCGGGTCGAGCAGATCGGCCTCGTGCGCGACCGCATGGCGGCGCAGGTCGCGCAGCCGCCACGACGGGCTCGCGGGGCGGACCGCCGCGTGGACCTCGTGACCGCGTTCGGCGAGCCGGCGCGCGACGGCGATCCCGACGAACCCGGCCGCGCCGGTCAGCAGCACGCGCCGCGCGCGCATCGTCTCAGCCCGGGGGCTCCGCGTAGCCGAACGGCTCGAGATACGGCCGCGCGCGGAGGCGAATCTCGTCGCGCTCGGCCGGCGAGAGCTCCGCGGCGGTCGCCGCGTTCGCCGCCGGCGTCGCGGTCCGAATCGTCCCCCACGGATAGACTTCGTCGAGCTTCTCACCGTTCCACGACGGATAGCGCAGCGTCTCGCTCGCTTCGAGGCCGAGCTCCTCGCAGAGCCGGCCCAGCGTCGCGTGCGGGTCGGCGAGCACGTCCTCGACGCGGATCACGTGCATGCGGCCGGGGAACTTCTCGCGGAAGAGCAGCGCGCAGTACTGGTTCAGCGTCCATCCCAGCATGTAGTGCTCGAGCGAGAGCGGGACCGGCCGCTTCTTGGTGTCGGCGTACGCCGACCAGGGGTTGCGGACGACGTGCAGCACGTGCGCGCCGGGGAGGTCGCCGAGGATCTTCTCGGCGTCGACGCCGACGATCGGGCTGTAGCCGACGTAGACCTGCTCGCGGCCGCTGGAGCGGCGGTCCTTCCACGCCTCGAACGTCGCGCGGAAGAACGCTTCGACGTTGTGCGCGCGCGAGCGCCCGAGCTCCCCGGCGATGCGCTCGTAGACCGCGCAGCGCTCGTCGTCGTCGAGCGCGAAGGGCTTGTGCCGGAACTTGCTCACGTGCGGCGTGCGCGCGCGCACCTTCCCTTCCTCGTCGATGATCGCCCGGTAGTCCTCGCGCGGCGTCGCGTCGAGCGCGAACGACGGCCACCGGTACTTCACCGGGAAGAGCGAGGCGAGGTGATCGTTGACGAGCCGCGTCCCGAGCTGCGACTCGAACGGGTAGACGTACATCTCGGGGTGCCCGTCGAGAAAGCGGTGCGTGGTGTTGCCGCCGTTCTCGTACATCGCTCCGATCATCAGCAGCCGGAATCGCGAGCTCACCGGGCGTCTGTTGCGGCCCGCGCCGGAAAACTCTTTCCGAAAGGGCGGCCCCGCGGTGCGGCCAAAGGAGCCGCGGTGGACCGGCGGCTCATCGTGCTGCTCTTCTTCGGCGCGCTCGCGCTCTGCGCGCTGGTCACCAAGGCGCACGCCGTCTCGTGGAACGACGGGTCGCGGATCGCGACCGTCGACGCGCTGACCGCGGACCGCACGTTCCGGATCGACGGTTCGCCGTACGCCGCCGGGCTCGGCGACGAGATCCGCTTCCGCGGCCGAACCTACTCCGACAAGCCGCCGCTGCTCGCGATCCTCGGCGCGGCGGTCGCGACCGCCGTGGCGCCGCTCGGGATCACCCTGCGCCACACGCCCGGTACCGCGATCTACCTCGTGACGCTGTTCACCGTCGGCGTCTGGTTCGCGATCGGGTGCTGCTACGCGTACGCCTTCCAGCGCGTGCTCGGGTTCGCGCCGCGCGTCGCGCTCGCCGTGGCGTCGCTCAGCGGAGCCGGGACGCTCGCGCTCTCGTACGCGACGGTGCTGACCAATCACGTCCCGTGCGGCGCCGCGGCGCTCGCCGGGTGCTTCCACCTCTACCGGTCGCGCGAGCGGTCGTGGGCGGACGCTGCCGCCGCGGGGCTGTTCTTCGGCGCGGCGTACGCGTTCGACGCCGCCGGCGCGGTCTACGCGGTTGCCGCGCTGGTCCTGCTGTGGGGAGCGCCGCTGCGGAACTGGGCCGCGTGCGCGCTCGCCGCGCTGCCGGTGCTCGCGCTGCAGTTCGCGTACAACCTCGCGATCTCGGGGAGCGTCCTGCCGACGGTCTTCAACCTGAGTGTGTGGAGCGATCCGTCGCTCCCGCTCCACCAGATCGGGACGACGCAGGTGCTGCGAGCCTTCTCGCCGGCCGAGTACGCCGGTTTCGCGGTCGATCATCTCGTCGGAGTCCGCGGGATCGTGCCGTTCACGCCGATCGTCCTGCTCGCGGGATACGGGCTGTGGCGGATGTGGCGCGCGCGCGGCCGCGAGCGCGTGCTCGCGCTCGCGATCGCGGCGACGTTCGTCGCGTACGTCGTGCTGATCGTCTTCCTGCAGAACGACACGTACTCGCGGAACTTCGGCGAGCGCCGCTACGTCGATCTGTTCTTCGCGCTGTGCGTCGGGCTCGGTCCGGCGCTGACCGCGCTGCGCGGCGCGTGGGCGCGCTCGGCGGCGCTCGTCCTGGCCGCGCTCTCGATCGCGAGCGCGGCGCTGGGGACGATCGCGCCGTTCGCGGGCCGCCAGGGCGAATGGGGCTTCGCGTTCGCGTTGCACGAGTTCGCGGAGCTGCAGCGCCGCGCGCCGGTGCAGGCGGCGCTCGACGTCGTGCTGCTGATCGTCCTGATCGGCGTGCTGCTCCGGCTGACGGCGAACGCGATGGACGGTTCCGGCGTCAGCCGCGCGGCGCAGCCGCGCGGCTGAGCCGGTCGCGCACCGCGGCGTTCGCCTCCGTGTCGGCGGGGAGCGCCGCGACGATCGTGTCGTAGCCGTCGGCGTCGAGCGCGCGCAGCGTCGCGTAGAGCGTGCGCGCCGCTTCGGCGGGATCGCCGGGGAGCGTCAGCGCGGCGACGCGCTCGCCGTTCGCGGCGCGGCGGCGCAGCTCGTCCGCGACCGCGTCCGCGCGGCTCTCGCCCAGCGTCTCGTCGTCGAAGAGGACCAGGCGCGCGCGCGGCGCGTAGTGCGAGCGCAGCGTCCCGGGCGCGCGCACCGGCCCGCCCGCGCGCGTCACGACCGGCGTCCCGAGCGCGTCGCCGAGCTGCCGCGCGGTGACCGCGCCGGCGCGCAAGACCGCCGGAACCGCGCCGGTCAGATCGACGATCGTCGACTCGACGCCGACGCTCGCGGGACCGCCGTCGACGATCAGATCGACGGCGTCGCCGAGATCGGAGCGCACGTGCTCGGCCCTCGTCGGCGAGACGCGCCCGAAACGGTTCGCCGACGGCGCCGCGAGCGCGCCGCCGAACGCCGCCAGGATCGCTCGCGCGAGCGGATGCGCGGGCACCCGCACCGCGACGGTGTCTTGTCCGCCGGTCACGGTGCGCGGCGTGCGCGGTCCGCGCGTCACGATCGCCGTCAGCGGCCCCGGCCAGAACCGCTCCGCGAGCGTGCGGAGCGGCGGCGTGATCTCGGCGACGTAACCGCCGAGCGCGGCGAGGTCGTGCGCGTGGACGATCAGCGGATGATCGGCCGGACGCCCTTTGATCGCGTACACCCGCGCGATCGCATCGGCGTTCCCGACGTCCGCGGCGAGCCCGTACACCGTCTCGGTCGGGATCGCGACGACCCCGCCCTCGCGCAGCACCCGCGCGGCGCGCTCGACGACGTCGTCCAAGGTGCTAACGGACCGACCCGTCGGGCTCGATCGACGCGAACCCGGCGAACGGGCGCAGCGCCTCGGGGACCGTCAGCCCGCCGTCGGCGCGCTGGTAGTTCTCGACGATCGCGACGATCGTGCGGCCGATCGCGCCGCCCGAGCCGTTCAGCGTGTGCACGAGCTCCGGCTTCGCTCCCGGCTCGCGGCGGAAGCGGATGTTCGTGCGGCGCGCCTGGAAGTCGGTGCAGTTCGAGCACGAGCTGATCTCGCGGTACGCGTTCGCGCCCGGCAGCCACACCTCGATGTCGTACGTCTTCGCCGCGTTGAAGCCGGTGTCGCCCGCGCACAGCAGCATCACGCGGTGCGGGATCCCGAGCTCTTCGTACAAACCGGCGGCGTTGCGCGTCAGCGTCTCGAGGTCGTCGAACGAGCGCTCCGGCAGCGTCAGCCACACCAGCTCGACCTTCTCGAACTGGTGCTGCCGGATCAGCCCGCGCGTGTCTTTTCCGGCCGCGCCCGCCTCTTTGCGGAAGCACGGCGTGTGCGCGGTGTAGCGCAGCGGCAGCAGCTCGCCGGCGAGCAGCTCGTCGCGGTGCAGCGCGGTCAGCGGCACCTCGGCGGTCGGGATGAGGTACAGCGCGTCGCCCGGGCCGTCGCCCTCGAACGCGTACATCTGATCCGCGAACTTCGAGAGCTGGCCGGTCGACCACATCGTCGCGCGGTTCACCAGCACCGGCGGAGCGATCTCGGCGTAGCCGTTGCGCGCGGCACGGTCGAGGAAGAACTGCGCGAGCGCGCGCGAGAGCCGCGCGCCGGGGCCGCGCAGCACGGCGAACCGCGAGCCCGACAGCTTCGCCGCGCGCTCGAAGTCGAAGATTCCGAGCCGTTCGCCGATCTCCCAGTGCGGCTGCGGCGCGAAATCGAAGCGCGGAAGCTCGCCCCAGCGGCGCACCTCGCGGTTCGACGCCTCGTCGTCGCCGTCGGGGACCGAGCCGTCGAGCAGGTTCGGGATCTCGGAGAGCTCGGCGTCGATCCGCCGGTCGTACGCCGGGAGCGACTCGCTCTCGGTCGCGATCCGCGCGTCGAGCGCGGCGATCTGCGGGCGCAGCTCGGCGGCGGCGGCCTTCTTGTCGGCGGCTTGCGCGATCCGCGCGGTGAGCGCGTTCTTCTCGGCTTTCAGCGACTCGGCGCTCGTGATCGCGGCGCGGCGCTCGCGGTCGAGCTCGAGGATGCGGTCGACGAACTCGGCGCTCCCTCCACGGCGTCGCGCCGCGACGCGGACGTGATCGGGCTCGCGCCGCAGCAGATCGAGGTTCAGCACGGCCCGCCTCGTTCGCGATGGCACCGGGGCCCTCCGTGTCGAAGCGGATGCGAATGCGTGCGCTGCGCCCGGGTGCGACCTTCGAGACCGAACGGCTCCTCGCGCCCGCCGAGGCGATCGCCGCGTACCTGTCCGCGGTCCCGCTCGGGCCGCTCGGGACCGAGCGCGTCCCGCTCGAGGCCGCCTTCGGGCGGATCGTCGCGCGCGACGCGGTCGCCGACGCCGCCTACCCGGCCGACCACCGCTCGACGATGGACGGCTTCGCGGTCCGCTCCGCCGACGGCGCCGCGCCCCGCCGCATCACCGCGGCGATCCGGATGGGCCAGCCGCCGCCCGCGCCCCTGCACCCGGGCGAGGCGATGCGGATCCCGACCGGCGGCGTCCTCCCCGCCGGCGCCGACGCGGTGATCCCGGTCGAGGACGCCGAGGAGCGCGGCGCCGAGCTGTTCCCGCACGCCGCCCCGGCCGCCGGCGACTCGTTCACCCCGCGCGCCGACGACATGGCGGCGGGCGACCTCGTGCTCGCGGCGGGCCGGCGGATCGGTGCGCCGGAGCTCTCGGTGCTCGCGACGCTCGGCCAGGTCGAGGTCGAGGTCTTCCGGCGGCCGCGGGTCGCGATCGTCTCGACCGGCGACGAGCTGGTCGACGCGGCGGAGCGCCCCGGGACCGGCCAGGTCCGCGACTCGAACCGGTGGGCGATCGCCGGCGGGCTGGCCGCGCTCGGCTGCGAGGCCGTCCATCTGCCGCGGGCGGCCGACGAGGTCGAGGCGATCCGGGGGCGGATCGCCGAGGGGCTCCGCCGGGCCGACGCGGTCGTCCTGACCGGCGGCTCGTCGGTCGGCGCGCGCGACCACGTCCCGGCCGCGATCGACGGGCTCGGCGCCCCCGGCGTCGTCGTGCACGGCCTGCGGGTGAAGCCCGGGAAGCCGACCGTCTTCGCCGCCGCCGGCGCGCAGCTCGTCCTGGGCCTCCCCGGGAACCCGGCCAGCGCGCTGACGATCCTCGACGCGATCGCCTCGGAGCTGTTCCGCGCGCTGACCGGCGAGCGCGGCGCCCGCCGCCCGGCCCAGGCCGCGGTCGCGCGCGAGCGGTTCGCCGGCCGGCCCGGCTGGACGTGGTACGTCCCCGCGGTCCTCGACGCCGAGGGCGGGGCGCGCCCGCTGGCGCTGCGCTCCTCCCACACCAGCCTGCTGGCCCGCGCCGACGGCTACGTCGTCGTCGGCCCGGACCGCGTCCCGGTCGAGCCCGGCGAGCCGGTCACCGTCCTGCGCTACGGGGGCGGCGGATGAGCCGCGCCGCCGCCGCGCTCGCGGCCGGGCTCGCCGCCGCCGTGCTGCTCGCCGGCTGCACCGGCTCGCGCGAGGTGAAGCTCCCCGAGGCGCTCACCACGCCGGACGCCGGGACGGTGCTGAAGGACGCGCTGATCGCGGCGGCGGTGAAGAGCGCGCTCGTCTCGCACGACCCCGACGACACGACGGCGGTCGGCGTCTCGGTCAGCCGCGGCGTCGTGACGCTGCGCGGCACCGTACGCGATGCGAAGACGCGCGAGCGCCTGATCGAGATCGCCGAGGAACAGGTCCACGTCCGCCGCGTCGAGGCCGGCGGGCTGCGCGCCGGCGCCCGCAAACCGCGCGCGCGGAGCGGGGTCGGAGGACCGTGACCTCGCCGCGCCGCGCCCCGCAGCCGACCGCCCTGGTCGCCGCGATCCCGCCTTCGGTCCCGTTCGTCGCCCCGGAAGAGCTGGCGCGCCGGTTCGGCCGCGAGCGGCTGCTGCGGCTGGGCGCGAACGAGAGCGCCTTCGGCCCCTCGCCGCGCGCGATCGCCGCGATGCGCGAGGCGGTCGCGCTGACCTCGTGGTACGGCGACCCCGAGTCGCTCGATCTGCGCGCCGCGCTCGCGGCCCGCCACGGCTGCGCGGTCGAGGAGATCGTCGTCGCCAGCGGGATCGACGACCTGATGGGGCTGATCGTGCGCGCCTTCTGCGGCCCCGGCGACGCCTGCGTGGCGACCCGCGGGACGTATCCGACGCTGTTCTACCACCTGGCCGGCTTCGGCGCGCGCGCCGAGTTCGCCGACCCGAACGAGTCCGGCGGGATCGTCCCCGAGAACATCGTCGCCGCGGTGCGGCGCTCCGGCGCGAAGCTGGTCTACGTCGCGAACCCCGACAACCCGTCCGGCGCCTTCGTCGGCCGGGCCGTCATCGCCGAGCTGCGCGAGGCGCTCCCCGACGACGTCCTGCTCTTCCTCGACGAGGCCTACGCCGACTTCGTCCCGCGCGAGGCGCTCCCGCCCGACGAGGTCGATCCGCGCACGATCCGCACCCGGACGTTCTCGAAGGCCTACGGGATGGCCGGCGCCCGGATCGGCTACGCGGTCTGCGCGGCCGAGCACGTCGCGACGTTCCAGAAGCTCCGGCTGCACTTCGGCGTCAACCGCACGGCGCAGATCGGCGCGCTCGCCGCGCTCGGGGACGACGCGTTCCTGCGCGGCGTGATCGCCGAGGTCGAGCGCGGCCGCGGCGACTACCACGCGCTCGCGGCGAGCCACGGGCTGCGCTCGCTCCCCTCGTCGACGAACTTCGTCTGCATCGAGATCGGGACGAAGGCGCAGGCCGACGCGATGGTCGCCGCGCTCATGGAGTTGGGCGTCTTCGTCCGCAAGCCGTGGGCGCCGCCGATCGACGGGTTCGTCCGCGTCACGGTCGGTACGGCGGCCGAGCGAGCCGCGTTCGCCGAACGGTTCGCCGAGGCGCTGGACCGCGTGCGGGAGAAGGCCATAACGTGATCACGGCGATGGACCGAGCGCAGAAGCATCGTGATACGTCCGTCACGTCGTTGCGAGGTCGGACCGGGGGCCCCACGCAACGCGTGGGGGGCGCGGAGCCTAGGGCGGAGCGCCGTTAGAGTGAGATACGCCGTGGTCTCCGACGTTCATTCGAACATCGAAGCGCTCGACGCGGTGTTCGCGCAGCTGCGCGACGACGACAAGCTGCTGTGTCTCGGCGACATCGTCGGGTACGGCCCGAACCCGAACGAGTGCGTCGAGAAGATCCGGGCGCGCGCGACCGCGACCGTGCTCGGCAACCACGACGTCGCGGCGATCGACAACTTCGGCCTGGTGTACTTCAACCCGGCGGCGCGCGAGGCGATGAAGTGGACGCAGGGCGTGCTCACGCCGGAGAACCTGGCCTGGCTCGACAGCCTCGGCTACGAGTTCCGGATGCCGGAGTTTCTGCTCGTGCACGGCGCGCCGGTCAACTACTTCGAGTACGTCCTCGACAAGCCGGCCGCGGCGCGCGCGTTCGCCGCGACCGACGCGCCGCTGATCTTCATCGGCCACACCCACATCGCGGAGGTCTACACGCTGCAGCCGGACGGCACGATCGAGCACGCGCACCTGCAGCAGGGCGGCGAGGTGAAGCTGCTGCCGGGGCTGCGCTACCTGATCAACGTCGGGAGCGTCGGGCAGCCGCGCGATCTCAACCCGCGCTCCTCGTTCGGCTTCTACGACTCCGGCGCGCAGACGCTGACGATCACGCGCGTCGAGTACCCGATCGCGCAGGTGCAGGAGAAGATCGTCTCGGCGCATCTCCCCGACGCGCTCGCCCGCCGTCTGCTGGTCGGCCGCTGATGCGACGCTCGCCGAACCGCGCGCTCGCCGCCGCGCTCGCCTCGCTCGCGCTCGGGCTGATCGCCGCCTCGCCCGCGCCGCGGCCGGCCGCCGCCCCGCACGGCGCCGCGGGCGCAAAGGCCTCCGCCGCGCCCGCCGCGCCGGTCCGCGGCCGCAACGACTACGCGAACCCCGCGTTCACCGCGCCGCTCGGCCAAGCGCTGAAGGCGTTCTACTCGCGCGACTTCGCCGGTGCGCGCAAGGGCTTCGAGGACGCGCTCGCCGTCATCCCCGACAACACGCTCGCGCTCTCGTTCCTGAACGCGACCGCGGCGCAGACGCCCGGGACGCTCGACGGGCTGATCGACGCCGAGGAAGAGCAGCTCGCGAAGAACCCCAAGAGCGCGCTGGCGCACGTCAAGCTCGCGTTCTCGTATCTGTTCGCCTCGCTGACCGGGCGCGACCGCAGCGTCGACGCGCGCGAGGAGCTGAACGCCGCGCTCGCGATCGAGCCGGCCTCGCAGTCGGCGCACACGGGGCTCGGGATCATGCGCGAGGGCGACCGCAGCGCGAACCGTGCGAAGATCGAGTTCCTGGCCGCCCTCGAGGCCGACCCGCAGAACGTGCTCGCGCGCGAGTACCTCGCGCGCATCTACCAGGTCGATCTGAAAGACCCGCACCACGCGCTCACGATGCTGATCGACGTTCCGAACCTCGTCCCCGAGTACGCCGACATCTATTTCCACCTCGCCTCGGTGATGCAGGAGCTCGGCCAGTACACCGCCGCGGTCGACTACGCGACGCGCGGGCTGCAAGCCGACGTCGGGCACGTCGGCGAGGCGGGTCAGCACGGCTACACGCTGCTGGCGCGCATCTACATCGACGAGAAGAAGCCCGACGACGCGCGCCGCGTGCTCAAGGCGTCGATCAGCGCGAACGCCGACACGATCTACGCGAGCACGCTGCTGAAGAAGATCGACGAGGGCCAGTACGGGAAGCTGACGCCGCCTTCGCCATCGCCCGCGCCGTCCGGCACGCCCGCCGCCTCGAAGAAGAAGAAATGAGCGAAGCGCTCCCGGTCGACGACGGCCGCTGCTTCGCATGCGGTCCGTACAACGCCGACGGTCTGCACCTGCGCTTCGAGCCGACGAGCGCGAGCGCGGTGCGCGCCGAGATCACGCTGCCGCCGCGCTTCCAGGGCTGGCGCGGCGCCGCGCACGGCGGCGTCGTGGCGATGCTGCTCGACGAGGCGATGGCGTACGCCTGCGGGGCCGCCGGCGAGCGCGGGATGACGGCCTCGATGCAGATGCGCTTCCGCGCCCCGGTCCCGCTCGGCGTGCCGCTGGTGATCACCGGCGAGGTGCGCTGGAAGCGCCGCAACGTCCTCGCGCTCGAGGCCGCGGTCCGAGACGCGGGCGGCGCGCTGCTGGCGAGCGCGGAAGGCTCGTTCGTCTCGAAAGGCCCGCTCGGGAAGGAACGCCTCGGCGTCCCCGACGCGCCGCCGAGCTGACGTGCCGAAGATGAAGCAGGCGCGCACCGCCGCGAAGGCGGAGCGCGCCGCGAAGACCGCCGCGGAGCCCTCGCTCGACAACCGCCGCGCCCGGCACGAGTACGAGAAGCTGGAGTCGCTCGAGTCGGGGCTGGCGCTGACGGGGACCGAGATCAAGTCGATCCGGCGCGGCAACGTCTCGATCAACGAGGCCTTCGCGCGGCTGCGCGACGGCGAGCTGTGGCTGCTGAACTTCACCATCCCGCAGTACAAGGAGGGCTCGTACTTCAACCACGAGCCGAACCGCCCGCGCAAGCTGCTGCTCCACCGCGAGCAGATCGACCGGCTCGCCGGGCGCGCCGCCGAGAAGGGGCTCACGCTGGTCCCGTGGCGGCTCTACTTCAAGCACGGCCGGGTGAAGATCGAGCTCGCGCTGGTCCGCGGCAAGAAGCT